>JBAUOG010000751.1:0-4660 GCA_049579625.1 Bryobacteraceae bacterium | reverse complement strand
GTTCACAACGATCGGGATCCTTCTCCTGGCAATCAGCCAACTTGCCGGGCAAGCCGCCCGAATCGAGCGCGCCCTTTCGCCGCGTCAGGTCGCGTGCCTTGCGAGCCGCTTCCCGCGCGCGCGAGGCATCGATCGCCTTTGAGACGATCTTCTTCATCACCGACGGGTTCTTGTCAAAAAACTCGCCGAGCTTTTCATTGACCAACTGAACGACGTAGCCCTGGATGTCTGAATTCAGCTTCCCTTTGGTTTGGCCTTCGAACTGGGGCTGCGGCAGTTTCACGCTGATGACCGCAGTGAGGCCTTCGCGAACGTCGTCACCGGTCAGGGTTTCTTTTTCCTTGAAGAGCCCGCCCGACTGACCCGCCGCATTGATGGTTCTCGTCAGCGCACTACGAAAACCGCTGAGATGCGAGCCGCCATCCACCGTATTGATGTTGTTGGCAAAACTAAAAACCGATTCCGAGTACGAATCGTTGTACTGGAGCGCAACCTCCATCGTGATTTTTCCTTGCGGCATATCACGCTCGCCTTCGAAGTAAATCGGCTTGTCGTGCAGCACTGATTTTCCACGATTGAGGTGCTTGATGAACTCCGCAATGCCACCGCTAAAGAAGAACTCCTCGCGGCGCTCCGTCTCACCGCGCTCATTGGTAAGAATGATCTTCAATCCCTTGTTCAGAAACGCGAGTTGCCTCAGCCGGTTCGCAAGAATATCGAAGTCGAACGCCGTGACGGTCATGATCGTCGAGTCGGCTTTGAACGTGATCTTCGTGCCGGTCTTATTCGACTTGCCAGTGCGGACCAACGGGCTCTTCGGAACACCGCGCTCGTAATCCTGCTCCCAGGTGGAATTCGAGCGTTCGCCCTTGGCCGCACGCCAAATCTCCAGGTGGAATGTCTCCGACAGAGCATTCACGCAGCTAACGCCAACGCCGTGCAAACCGCCGGACACTTTGTACATATTCGAATCGAACTTCGCGCCGGCGTGCAGTTTAGTCATCACAACCTGGGCAGCCGAAACACCTTCGCCCTCGTGCATGTCCACGGGGATGCCGCGCCCGTTGTCAATCACCGTAACGGAATCGTCGCTGTGGAGGGTGACACTTACCTCGGTGCAATACCCAGCCAATGCTTCATCGACCGAATTGTCCACAACCTCATACACCAAGTGATGAAGACCTGATTCACCGGTCGATCCGATGTACATGGCGGGACGTAGGCGCACGGCCGTCAGCCCTTCCAGAACTTTGATACTGCTTGCGTCGTAGCTTTCGTTGTTATCTTGAAACACTGTTGCCATACTTCTCGTTTCATCCGGCCAGACGCCCTGGGGGGCTCCGTCCGGCAGTCGATCTTTCACCACCCCGCCGTTCGTGGTCGCGGGCACACCAAACGACTATCGCGTCAGATGCGCATCGGCATAACGACGTATCGATAATCCGTATCCGGTGCGCCGCCATGCACTCGCAACTCACCGGCACTATTGGAATCCTTGAAGAGGAAACTCACTTCGCTCGAATCCACAGCCCTCAGGAACTCGAGCAGATATTGAGAGTTGAAACCGATCTCGGTTTCCGGGCCGCTGTATTCCACCGGAATCGTTTCCTCGCTCTCACCAGTTTCAGAAGCTGAGGAATGGACCTTTGCTTCACCAGCCAGTACCTGCATGCGAATGGCGCGCGACCGCTCATCGGAGAATTGCGAGACGCGTTCGATCGCCGCTTTCAGTTCTTCGCGCTGGAACACAACGGTGTGTGGATGCTCTTTAGGCAACACACGCTCGTAATCCGGAAAGTTTCCGGTCAGTTTGCGGCTCAACAGCAAGCGCTGGCCGATGCGGAAAAACAGATGGTTGTCGCTGCCGGCAAATTCGATTTCTTTATCGCCTTCGTCGCTGGCCAGCTTTAGAATCTCACTCATGGCCTTCTTCGGCAGCAGCGCCCGGTACGAAGCAGCTTCCAGATCGGGGAGTGGTATTCTTTTCTCGACCATCGACAACCTGTGACCGTCCGTCGCAACCATCACGATGCCGCTGTCCCGTAGCAGCAGCAGCGCGCCGTTAAGCGTGAACCGCGACTCCTCCGACGAAATCGCGAAGATCGTTCGCGAAATCATCTGTGCCAGCGTGCCAAGCGGCAACTTCGCCAGCACACCCGGCATTTCCGGCAGCTCGGGAAAGCTCTCGCGCGACATACCCGCTATGCGAGTCTTCGAACGCCCACAAACCAAACTCGCCCAGTGGTTCTCCTGCAGCTTGATGTTCAAGTCCGCGTCCGGCAGTAACCGGACGTAATCAAGCAGACGGCGCGCTGGAATTGTTCCGGCGCCTTCTTTCTTGACTCGCGCCGGACAAGCACACCGAATACCCAACTCCAGGTCTGTGGCAGTCAGCCAGACCTTGTCCTCATCTGTCTCAATCAGGATGTTCGACAGAATCGGAATTGTTGTTTTCTTCTCGACAACACCTTGGGTCAATCCCAATTCCCGCACCAGATCCGACTTGCTAACCGAAAACTCCATACCGATCCCTTGGGTATCTCCTCGCCTAATCAAACTCTGATTCGCCAAGTACTTCTACACGAGCTTTTTAAACTGTTATAGAGAGCCGTAATAGTAGGTGCAGTGGAAATGTTGATTTCCTTCTAAATTATAGCAAAATCTACCAGTTTCTGTCTTGCCCGGCTGTGGAATAAGGGTGCCTGGAATCAGCAAACTTTGGGTACCGACCCGTTTTTCACAGCCACCCAACCCATTTTCGCCAAGCCGCTGTGGAAATAAAAACTAACCCGATTGCAATGAGTCACTTAGACTCTGAATCAGCCTGTTTAAATCTTCATCGACGTGCCGCAAGTCCTCAATCTTCTGCACCGAATGCAAGACGGTTGTATGATGCTTCCCGCCAAACGCGCGGCCGATCTCGGGCAATGACGCTTGGGTCAGTTCCTTGACCAGGTACATTGCGATCTGTCTTGGGTAGGCGATTTGTCGCGTGTTGCTCTTCATCTTGAGTTGTGCCGGCGTCATATTGAAATGCTCGGCGACTCTCCGGATGATTCCCTCAATCGAGATCTTTTTTTCTGGAGCTGCATTCAAATGCTTCAGGCTCTGCTGAGCCATAGCCATGTTGATCGCTTGGCCGGTCAGCGACGAAACCGCGATGAGCCGGGTTAGAGATCCCTCCAACTCCCGCACGTTGGACTTGGTCTTTGTCGCAATGAAGATCCGCACATCTTCCGGTAACCGGATGCCCTCGGAGTCAGCTTTCTTCTCCAGGATGGCCATCTTGGTCTCGAGGTCGGGCGCTTGAATGTCCACCATAAGGCCCCAGGCAAAGCGCGACCGAACCCGCTCTACCAATCCCGGCATCTGATTCGGCGCGGCGTCACTGGAGATCACAATCTGCTTGCGGTGGTCGTAAAGTTCGTTGAATGTGTGGAAGAACTCTTCCTGCGTTCGTTCCTTGCCGACCAGTATATGGATATCGTCAATGAGCAGTACATCAGCGGAGCGGTAATGCCGGTGAAACTGCGGCATGCGATCCAGTTTGATGCAGGTAATCATTTCGTTCATGAAGCGCTCACTCGAGGTATAGACCACGTTCAAGGCGGGGAAACTCCGGAGGAGGCTCCAGCCGATGGCGTGCATTAAATGCGTCTTACCAATGCCCACGCCCCCATGAAGAAAGAGTGGGTTGTAGCTACGCGAAGGCGATGTGGCTACAGCCAAGGCGGCCGCATGGGCAAACTGGTTGGACGACCCAACCACGTAGTTATCGAACGTCAATCGCGGATTCAGCCAGGACTCGGAATTTTCAAACAGCGGCTCCGCCAAACCATTGTGGCCATTCTGGTGACCGTTCGCGTACGGGACCAGAATGGGCTTCGGCGGTTGCCACGCCCCGTTTGCGGCAGCGACTGTATATTCAACTCCCCGAATGGGCAACTTCAACTCCTCGATTGCCCGGCGCACGTGTCCGTCATACTCCTGGCGAATCCATAGCGCGGATGCCTCATCGGGCACATGCACTACCAAATGATCATCCAAGGGGCGATCCGCCTGATGCGTTCGTTCAATCCAGTTCTGATAGGCATCAGAACTAAGCTTTGTCGACAAATGATTTTTGATCTTCTCCCACACCGTGTTCAATCCCCACCCTTGACCGCATTCAACGGCAGAACATTCCCACAATATTTCCACAGATGTGGAAATCGAAGCTTCCTTGCGGTTGTTTCGGAGCCAGCCTTCCGCTTTAACGTGGGAGGCGGGAACTATCGGGGGAGCGTACTGCCTGTCGTCGAAAGTTCAGTCTACCACAGCGCCCACGGACGCCATTAAAAAAGTTTCTATCTTGTAAGTTATACTACCTAAAGAGCTTAAACTGGTTGACATTTTTGTAACGAGGGAGTTCTCCACAGGGATTTCCCACCGGGACGACCCCTAAAACGCCTTGTTGCAGTTAGATGAATTGACTTCACAACAATGTCGTTGCAGAATGTTGAATAGGCCTCTGAGCGGGAGTAACTCAGCTGGTAGAGTGCGACCTTGCCAAGGTCGATGTCGCCGGTTCGAATCCGGTCTCCCGCTCCATATTCCGTCCCGCCAGATTGCCATGATCAAGCGCACGGTTCTTCTTCTTTCTGCTTCCCTGCTTGTTGCC
>JBAUOG010000750.1:0-7812 GCA_049579625.1 Bryobacteraceae bacterium | reverse complement strand
GTCTCAACGTTTCGAATCCGCAGGCGTTGGTGTCGCCGCATGTTCCGGGGATGTGGCGCTATGAAAAGGTGCTTCCTACGGATGCATCGGAGGCCGTCACTCTGGGAGAAGGATGGACACCTCTGATTCGACTCAATCGCACGGCAAGCGAGCTGGGCGCTCGTGACCTTTGGCTGAAAGACGAGGGCCGCAATCCAACTGACTCTTTCAAGGCTCGGGGTCTTTCGACGGCGGTCACGGTGGCGAAGAAGCTCGGAGTTACGAAGCTGGCGATCCCTTCCGCGGGTAACGCCGCCAGCGCCCTGGCTGCTTACGCCGCCGTGGCTGGCCTGGAGGCGCACATCTTCATGCCAAGCGATGTGCCGCAAGCGAACTTTATCGAGTGCAAGGCGTACGGTGCCCGCGTAACGTTGGTGGACGGTCTCATCAACGATTGCGGACGTATTGTTGCCGAGCGTAAGGCGGCGGAAGGCTGGTTCGATGTCAGCACCTTGAAGGAGCCTTATCGGATTGAGGGAAAGAAAACGATGGGCTATGAAGTGGCCGAGCAATTCGGTTGGAAACTGCCCGACGCGATTCTCTACCCGTGCGGCGGTGGCGTGGGTTTAATCGGAATGTGGAAAGCGTTCGCCGAACTCGAAGTGCTTGGCATCACCGGCTCGAAGCGGCCCAAGATGATCGCGGTTCAGGCAGTGGGGTGCCAGCCGCTGACCCGTGCCTTCAATGCCGGAGCCACGCGAAGCGAACTCTGGAGCAATGCTTATACAGTGGCCAGCGGTTTGCGCGTGCCCAAGCCGTTGGGAGACTTCCAGATTCTAAATGCGATCCGTGAGAGTGGCGGAACCATCATTTCCATTACCGACGAAGACATGCTGGATGCCGGCATTGCTCTCGCCGAACAAGAAGGCATCTTTCCCGCTCCGGAGGGCGGAGCCTGTGTGGCGGCGGCCGCGCAATTGCTTAAGAACGCATTTCTCAAACCCGACGACCGGATTGTGATCTACAACACGGGATCGGGACTCAAGTATCTAGAAGCATATTCGACGCGCTATCCGCGCCACACCGCCGGTGAGCAGGATAAGCTGGGAGGTCTGATAACGCCTCGGTGACGACATTCGCCGTGCCCATTCCCACCCCTGTCAACTAAGGCTTTTACGGGCTTTTACTCTTTCAAAGCTCGCGCACTTTGTGCGAACATATAGAGGTGCTTTTGGTGTTGTCAGTTTTCCCCGCAACGAGATTCCTCCCTTGTCGGTGCCCCAGAAAGCTTTCATCCCCATTACACAGTTAGGAGAATTGAGTGACTAAGCTGTTCGTGGGGAATCTGCCCTACAAAGCAACTGAATCGGACATAGAAGCTTTCTTTGCCGAGGCTGGTATTCATGTCGACAGTGTAAATATTCTGCGCGATCGTTTCAGTGGTGAGGCTCGCGGGTTTGGTTTTGTCGAGATTAATGACGACGCAGTAGCCGTGCAGGCTGCTGAGGCCTGTAATGGCCGTCAGTTGATGGGTCGAGCCCTGGTCGTCAACGAAGCTCGTCCGCCCGAGCGGCGCGAGCGGCCCGCTGGTGGCGGAGGCGGTGGTGGCGGCCGTCAGCGCGACTTCGGCGGCAGCAAAAATCGCTGGTAGTTTTACTAACCAATTTTAACTTTCAAGCTTTTTCCGGGTGGCGCAGCCAAACCGGCGCGCCGCCCGCCCCCGCTGCGGATACTAATTCGTAGCATTTGTGCGCCGGCCCGTCTCAAACGGCAGTAAGTGGCAATCCGCGCCGTGTTACGGTTTTTCAAACACCGCAAGTAGGGACTGTCCGAAGGGTGGAGAAACTATCGATTCGAGCCGCGACTGGACCGGCACGACACAGCGGTCAAAGATTCTGATCTGAGCTTTTGAGTGTTCCTCACGCGATAGAATCTTTGCGTTCACCCACCAGGCGACGAACCCCACTAGATTCAGGTAGATCATCTTCTTGATGCGTAGGTCTGCGGAACTCGCGAGTTCCCGCACCCTCTCCCTTGTGTAGCGCCGATAGTGGTTCAGGTGGCGGTCGATCGGCCCATAGAGGGCCGGGAATGCAGGAACTAATACGGCAACGATGCCGCCTCGTTCAAGGATCGCTCGCATGTTCCCCATTGCCTCATGATCGTTCCGAATGTGCTCAAGGACGTTGACGCAGACGATTGAGTCTGGTCGGAAACCTCTGAGCTGTGTGAACGCCGGATCCACCACATCCAAAACGCGTGATTGGATGTTCGGAAAGCCCGAGAAGCGCAACCGGTGCCGTTCCACGCAGGCCTCCTCGGCGTCGGCGCAGAGAACGGCTTCGCGATTGGTCAGCGTGCCGGTGAAGTTGCCGATTCCGCAACCCACTTCCACGATGCGCTGTCCGATTTCCTTTTGTATGAGCCGGCTTTGCCACCGGAAGTAACCGGTCGCCGCGCTCATCAATTGCTGGTCCCGGAGGGTGTATTCGATGTCGTTAATACGCACCGGTTCTTCCGGAGCCTGAACGCCCATGCCGCTAATTTAGCAGGAACCCGATCGGCGCCCACGCTGCTGGCCCGGCACAGGCCGTGGTGTTTCTGTAAACTGTAATCATACGAGCAGACTCAAGAGCCAGCGATTCGCTCCGCCGACGTATTATGCCCAAACTAAGCTCCTTTGCCGCCCTGGTGTGCCTGTTCCTTCTGTCTGCTGGAACTGAACTTTCGGCATCCATTTTCCACCATCGGAAAAATCAACCCAACTATCGGATCTCCCACAACAACCGGAGCGGCACCCACCTATACGGCGGCACGAAGAAGAATCAGTTTCGGACTCAAAAGCAGCATTACCACGATCCGAAGAAGACTCACTGACCAACGCCACGGTTGGAACTCAAGATTCGTCCGTCGGCGCCGATAAGCCTTCCAAAGGCGAAGACATGGAGATCACGACCGCTGGACTACGGCAATCCCTGCTGTTGATGTCCCCCAACTCTGGCCTCAGTCAGGTCAATCTGCCGGATAATCGGCCGGCGCAGCAAGCCTTGAAGGCAATCAACCAGAGTGAGCTGTTCGGCCACGATCGGGAACTTGTGCTGGCGCGCGATCCGAAGACCAGGCAGGACATCATTCGGATTGTCAGCAGATCGGATGGCCAGACGATCGGGCAGATTCCTACCGAAATCGCGCTGCAGATGGCAGCCTTTTTGCAGGCGAGGTAGGGGCGCCCTACAGGCGCTCGAGGATTCTCAGAATCTCGTTAGAGTCGTTCTGCACAACCGTCGGGCGATTGCCGAAATCGGGACGAACCGGCGCTCCCTTAGGTGTCTTCAATTCACCCGTGTGATAGCGGTAAATATAATCGGGGTCCTTTAGCACGTTCCCTGTCAGGATTGCCACAACGTTCTCATTCCTGCCGATAACGTCCCGTGCAACCAGCTTCTTGATGCCGGCCAGAGTCGCCGCTGACGCCGGTTCGCACCCAATGCCGGCCTTCCCGATCACCGCTTTCGCATTCGCGATTTCCTGCTCACTAGCCGATTCGACAATTCCGCCCGCTTCCCGCAACACATGCCACGCTTTGGGCCAAGAGACTGGATCGCCAATCCGGATCGCGGTGGCCAGGGTCTCCGGCAACCGGACGGCTTGAAAGGCATCCTGGCGCGGTGCCTTCATGAATTCGAAGAAGGGCGCGGATCCCTCCGCCTGCACCACGCCGATTTTTGGAACTTTCGTGATTAATCCCGCTTGATGCAGTTCCGCGAATCCTTTCCCGAACGCCGCGGTATTTCCCAGGTTTCCGCCGGGAACCACCACCCAATCGGGAACGCGCCAATCGAGCTGGTCCAGAAGCTCGATGGCCATCGTCTTCTGTCCTTCGATTCGAAATGGATTGATCGAGTTCAACAGATAAACGTCTGAGCGCTCTGCAATCTCGCGGACCAACGCCAGTATCTCGTCGAAGTTCGCTTCCACCTGTAGCGTCAGCGCTCCGTACTCCAGCGCCTGCGCCAGCTTGCCGAATGAGATGTTGCCGTGAGGCAGAAAGATTACCGGTGTCAACCCGGCGGCGCTGGCATAAGCTGCCATGGAAGCGGACGTGTTGCCGGTGGATACGCACGCCACGCGCTTTTTTCCCAACCGGCGGGCCTGCGTTACTCCCGCCGTCATCCCGTTGTCTTTGAACGATCCGGTTGGGTTGAAACCTTGGTGCTTGAACGTGATCTTGTCGAGGCCAGCATAGGAAGCCGCCCGCGTTGATTCCAGCACCGGTGTATTGCCTTCGCCTAGCGTCACCACATCGCCCGCAGAATCCAGGAACGGCATCATTTCGCGATAGCGCCAGACGCCGCTCTGGTTCATGGGCTGGTTATCCATCCGCCTCGCCCGCCAAATCCGTTTCCAAAGATCCGTATCGGCCGAGTTCCAGTCGTATGCGACTTCGAGCAATCCTCCACATCGCGGGCATTGGTAGATAACTTCGGTCAGCGGATACTGTGCGCGGCAGTTTGGCTCAAAGCACGTCAATGCCGCTGAAGCCGCGAGCGTTTCACACCCACTGGCATACAGCGCGGCCGGCTCGCGTGCCACGGTCTCAAGCGTAGAGCTTTCCATGAATGTCTCATTATAAGAAGCGGGCTGGACTGCCGAAGACGCTAAGGCTCCCCGCTCGAGGCGCCGAAGCTCCCATCCGACTGTTCGAATACAGATGTGTGTATGCAAAGTAAGTCTTAGTCTGTGTCTGGTGTGTTCTTATTCGCGGAGAGGAGAGCTGTTCGAAGCGTGTCTTGGGTAATACTCTCGAACCCACCGAACGGCTCCACCGCTCTTGCTAACTAACCAGGGCGTCGCCGGTCCCCTAGGCACGCGGGGTAAACAGCCCCGGCCGCAGGTTGACAACTGTTGGCAAGCCGCCCCACAATTCTCGGAAGAACCCACGGCAAGGTGTGGGCCGAGAGAGGGAAGCTATCGGGCGACGGCCCAGGCGAGGCCATCGGCTCCTTTGCCGACATCGATCAGCTTGATGACTTTCCAGGTAGAGGTGTCGATGGCGGCAACCTGGCTGCTCGAATCGCAGGACACGTACGCGATCTTATCGCCGGGCCCGAGCAGCGTTTCCTGCGGGACGGCAGGCACGTCGATGGTGTGATCGACCTTCATGGTGCGGAGGTTCACGACCGCGACCTGTTTGGTCTTCTGAATTGCGATCACCAGCCAGTCGCCATTCCGGGCCACCGAGGAGCCGTAGCCGGGCCCGGGCAGTGGCACCCAGTTCTTCACTTTGTTGGTTGCGGTGTCGATGACAGCGAGCTGTGGCTTGGTTTGATCGGACGTGAAAACCATCGAGTCGTCGGGCGAAATGGAAATACGCTGGGTCTGTTTTGAGATGGGAATGATGGCGAGGGTCTTGCGAGCATCCAGGTCTAATACAGAGACGGTGCCAGGTCCGACGTTGGCGGTGTAGCCGCGCTTGCCGTCGTGACTGATCGCCAGCATGTGTGATTCTTCCTGGCCTGTGGGGACGGTCCCGACAATCTTCAGCGTGGTGGGATCGATGATGCTGACAGTCTTGTCGAGTTCGGTGGTGACGTACAACTGCCCATTACGGGGTCCAAAGAGGGGACAGTGCGGGCGAACGCCGTGCCCGAAGTCGAGATTGCCGACAACTTTGCGGGACGCCAGATCGATGGCGACCATGTTGGTTCCATCGGTGCCGGGCTTCCCGACGCCGGAGTCGCCGTAGATCGGCACATAGGCCGTTTTTCCATCTGGTGAAACGATGACTTCGTGGCCGGTGACGCCACCTTCGGGGACAACAGCCAGTTGTTTACCGGAGGTAGGGTCGACAATGCCGAGGGTATGTTCCGCCTTGTTGGCGACCACCAGTAGTCCGGAGGATGCTGCCGAGCCAGAGGAAGGCAAGAACGCTGCGAGCGATAGGCCCATTAACAGTTGTGCGTGTGCGCGTAACATAAGAATCTCTTCCATGCCAGATTTGGATCTTTCTCGAGTCAAGGGTTCGCGGGGAACCCATGCAGATTATCACGTCTCGCACAACCCCGTTACGTTCGTCCTCCGGCGAGGCGCATCGAGACTCTGACTGAGGCGAACGACAACAGCAGGGCGAGAGCCATCCAGCCCATGCCGAGGTGGTTTGCTGCTTTCAGGATGCCGACAAACTCAGGCGCCACCAGGTCCACCGAGGGGGCGGTACCTTGAAGAAACTCGGTAACGGCCGGGATCACAATACCTAGCAACGCAAGAGCCGCTGCGATCAAACCGAGGAGTGCGCGCTTCCAGGGAAACGGAAGCGGCGGCGGGGCGGACGCCTCCCGGCGCACGGCCTCCATGACGGCGGCTGCGAAACCGGATGAGGGAACAATGTCGTCCTTGCGCCCGAGAACTTCATCGAGATCGTCGTCAGTCATCGCGCCTCCTTCTTATATGGTCTCCCAAGCAGGTTGGGCAGTTTAGCTCGCAGGATTTCTCTCGCGCGGGATAACCTTGCTTTGACAGTGCCTTCGGGCAGACCGAGACTGCGGGCCGACGCGGCCACGTCGAGGCTGTGAAAATAGAACAGGGTTAAGGGATCGCGGTACTTCGAGGGCAGAGCAAGGACCGCGTGCCGCACGGTACGGTCGAAGCTCTCTTGCTCCAAGCCACCATCGACCGGCCGCGGGTCCCGCAGAACAGCGACATGTTCAAGGGGAACGGTCATCGGTGGGATCCGCTTGATCTCCGATCGGTAAAGATTCGTCGCCAAGGCAAAAAGCCAAGTCGAAAACGCAGCGTCTTTGCGCCACTGCCAAAGCGCGCGATAAGCTCGTAGAAAAGCTTCTTGCGCCATATCCTCGGCGCGGCCCCGGTCGCGGCAGAAGCGGTAGGCAAGGTTGACCAGCGGACCCTGCCAGCGTTGAACGATCAGCCCGAAAGCCTCGACGTCGCCCGCCAAGACTCTCTCCACAGCGGCCTCATCGTCGCTCGCGCTCAAATAGTTCCTCCGCAAGTACGACCACGCAATGAACCGAGCGGTTGCATTTGTTTCTCGATCATTCTTGAGGGCGCATTACAACAAAACGCAACCGAGCAGATTGTGAGCATGTCTGACTTTTCGAAAGCGGAAAAGCCGCACAACGGAGCAACCAATGTTTCCACTACCTATGGCCCTATTCCTGAGCGTCGGGGCGATCGCGCTCTTCTCATTTATATCCGTAGCAACCTGGTCGGACAATCGGCGCCGCGAGCGCGAGGCGTTCTATAAGAGCGAAGCACTCAAGAAGCTTGCCGAGAGCCCATCGGCCGACTCATTGGCGGTGCTTCGGGAAGAAGAACGGATCGCGGCGAAGCGCCGACACGAGGGTATCCGACTGGGCGGATTGATAACAACCGCGACCGGGCTCGGTGTGATGGGGTTCTTCCGATTGCTGGTAGACGATCGGCCGGTTTGGGCCATGGGACTGGTTCCTCTGCTGATCGGTTTAGCGATGCTGGCCTATTCGTATTTGCTTACTCCGAGAGAAGGTGGTCAGAAGGCGGGTTAATCGACGCGCGGCAGGATGCCATCCTATAAGCGCTAACTTAAGCTTTCGGAGCTAAATGAGTGTGCCAACTTTAAGAACCCCGTGTCTGCGATGTTTGAAGAATAATAGCTGCGCACTTGGTGGACTACCGACGAGAAGCCCGTATCGAGACCGATCTGCAGAGAGTCAGCGAATGACGCGCTGTCTCAAGTTAGTGCTTATGGGATGCCATCCTGCCCCACGGATGTCACGTCAGGCGGTTTTGA
This sequence comes from Bryobacteraceae bacterium, assembly GCA_049579625.1. Lineage (GTDB taxonomy): Bacteria > Acidobacteriota > Terriglobia > Bryobacterales > Bryobacteraceae > CAJCIT01. The sequence goes on along the minus strand of JBAUOG010000750.1, from coordinate 44 downwards.
AGACGTCGCGAATGTAGATCAAGTTCTTTCGCATGTCGGCTTCC
>JBAUOG010000749.1:0-6415 GCA_049579625.1 Bryobacteraceae bacterium | reverse complement strand
ACCGGACTCGATCAGTTGAAGAATGCGTTCGTGGTGGCGCTGGGCATCAGTCCTGAAACGAACTTCGACGGCCTCGCTTATGCCGTAACGGAGGGCTGGGATTCCGTGGCTCACATGAACCTGGTGGCCGAAATCGAGAACACCTTCAACATCATGTTCGCCACTGAGGATGTTATCGACATGAGCAGTTTCGCGAAGGCCAAGGAGATCGTGTCCAAACACGGCGTCAACCTTGTCGCTTAGACGTTCTTCGGCGAGTTTAAGATAAAGGATGTTGTTGCAGGGTAAAATCGCTTTCATCACTGGGTCGACGCGGGGCATTGGCTGGGCCACGGCCCAACTTTTCGCGGCGCACGGCGCCACGCTCATCCTCAACAGCCGCGCCAACCAGTCGCTTCTCGATCAGCGTATTGCCGAAATCCGCGAGCAGCATGGCGTGCCATGCATTGGATTTACGGCGGACGCGGCCCACGTTCCGGCGGTGAAAGCCTGTTACGCGGAGATTTTTAAGCACTTCAAGAGACTCGATATATTGGTGAACAACGCGGGAATTATGCAGGACACCGTCCTGGGTATGATCGGGGAACCATTGGTTCAGGAATCTCTTGCGGTTAACGTGGCGGGACCGCTTTTCCACCTGCAGGAGGCGTCACGGCTGATGGGACGCAACAAATCCGGGTCGATCGTCAACGTGAGCTCCATCATAGGCAGTAATGGCAAAGAAGGCCAAGCGGTTTACAGCACGACCAAGGCGGCCATTTTGGGCCTCACGAAGTCGGCCGCCAAAGAACTCGCACCGCGAGGGATCCGCGTGAATGCGGTGACTCCGGGTCTCATCCAGACCGATCTCCTGAAAGACTTGTCCGAGGCCAAGTTCAAGGAGGCGCTGGCGGGTATCAGGATGGGCCGTGCCGGCCAGCCTGAGGAGGTTGCAAAAGTGATTCTGTTTCTTGCTAGCGATCTCGCCTCCTACGTAACCGGCCAAGTCATTGGCGTGGACGGTGGCATGGTTCTCTAAGACGGTGCTGAAAAAGGCAAAAACCCGCTCCCTGGCTCCGAGGCGGAGAATTACGGTCACGGCTCTCAAGCGCTTGTGTTTGCTCGCGACGAGTTTCCGCGTCCCGAATGTGAGGGAACGGTGACCGAGTGCCTTTTTCAGCAACGTCCTTTAAGATCGGATCCGCCTTCGAGGACAAGACTCATGTCGACACGAGGTAAGGAGTTGGTTTGATTTTCTCAATCGACCAGCACGGTGATCGTGCGGCGCTTTACGATCCCTCACACAACGACTGGTGGTCGCACTCTGCGCTGAGTAACGCCGTTACGCCGCTGGCGCAAAGCCTCGCCGCTATTCCAAGATCGCTGATATTCAATTTCTGCAGGAATGACCTGCGTTCTGTCTCCGTATACCTGGCAGCCATGGAAGCAGGCCAGCCGGTGGCGCTGCTGGATGACAATCTACGCCAAGAGTTGAAGCAGCACCTGATCGACCTCTATCGCCCGGAGTTCGTTTCGAGTTCCGACGCTCCATCCGGTTCAGGCATCGAGCTTGCGCGAGGACTCTGGCGAACAGCGGCGCCGTTTAGTGGAGGCCTTCACGCTAATCTCTCGCTCTTGCTGTCAACCTCGGGCAGCACCGGCAGCCCCAAGTTTGTCCGGCTGACACGCCGCAACGTGGAGGCGAACGCCACCTCCATCGCGCAGGCATTGGCCATTCGTCCGGAGGACCGCGCGATCGCCAGCCTCCCCATTCACTACTCTTACGGACTCTCCGTCTTGAATACCCATCTGCTCAAGGGCGCAAGCATGGTGCTGACCGATGACGGCCTAACGGCGCCCACCTTCTGGAAGGCGATCCGAGATCACGCGTGTACCTCGTTTGCCGGCGTCCCGTATTCCTATTCGATCCTCAACAGGCTGGGTCTGGACTCATTGCACGTCCCTTCGCTGCACACTCTGACCCAGGCGGGCGGGAAGCTGAACAACGATTTGATTGCGAAGTTCTCAGACCAGATGAGCGCTCGTGGGGGCAGGTTCTTCGTGATGTACGGTCAAACCGAAGCGACCGCGCGGATCGCAATCTTACAGAGCGGCTCTCTTCCCGCGAAGCTTGGCTCCGCTGGCGTGGCTATTCCCGAAGGGCGCATCTCGATTGAGTCGGAAGAAGGAACGGTTTTGGCGACTGGCGACGTAGGCGAATTAGTCTATCGCGGTCCGAACGTGATGATGGGCTATGCAACCAGCCGGGACGATCTCGAGTTGGGCGATGTAATGGGCGGCGTCCTGCGCACCGGCGACATGGCGTCGCTCGATGCAGAGGGCTTCGTCTACATGGCAGGCCGCGCCAAACGTGATGCCAAGCTTTTCGGCCTTCGCATCAACCTGGACGAAGTGGAGGATATGCTTCGTAAGCATGGCGCCACGGCCGTAATCAGCCGCGACGAGAAGCTCCGCATCTTCTGTGAGTACGGTGACGACGCCAGTTTCGACCAATACCGGAAAGAGCTGGCAGCCACGCTGCAGATCAACTACCGCGCTTTTGAGTTTGTGCGCGTTGAGAAGCTGCCCACTAAGGGCAGCGGCAAAATTGACTATCAGTCGCTGCTGGACCATCCATGACCTTTGAGGAACTTCTCGATCTCCGGCAATTCTCACTCTCCCAGACGGAGAAAGAGGCCACGCTTGTGCCGATGCTGAATGACCTGACCCGCCACCATCGGGAGCATTGCCCTCCGTACGCGAAACTGCTCAACGTGATCTATCCGGATTATCGGAAGGCGTCGACCCTGGCGGAAGTGCCATTTCTGCCCGTCGGTCTGTTCAAGACGCAGCGCCTCTCGAGCGTTTCCGCGGCCCTCGAATTCAAGACCCTGACGTCAAGCGGCACCAGCGGCCAGCAGGTCAGCCAAATCGTGCTCGATCGCGAAACAGCACGCCGTCAAACCTTGGCGCTCACCCGCATCATGACGCACGTTCTGGGCCCGGACCGTCTGCCCATGATGCTGATTGAAAGTAGCTCCCTGATTAAGGATCGGCGGCGCTTCAACGCGCGAGCAGCAGGCGTTCTGGGAATGGCTAACTTTGGCCGGCAGCACTTCTACGCGCTCGACGACGACATGAAGCTGGATGAGGCCGGCCTGCAAGCTTTCCTCGATCGCTTCGGTAGCCAGCCGTTTCTGATTTTCGGTTTTACCTTTATGGTCTGGCAGTACCTCTTCCAGCGAATTGCCGGACGCAACTTCGACCTCAGCAATGGAATCCTGGTCCACAGCGGCGGCTGGAAGAAACTGCAGGAAATGGCCGTCGGCAATACCGAATTCCGCAGGCAGTTCGCCCAATGCGGTTTGCAAAAGATCTACAACTTCTACGGCATGGTGGAACAGGTTGGTAGCGTATACATCGAGGGTGAAGATGGTTACCTGTATCCACCCAACTTTGCTGATGTCATCATCCGCGACCCCATGACGTTTGCCGAACAACCGGTAGGCGTGCCCGGCGTGATTCAGGTGCTGAGCGTTCTGCCACTCAGCTATCCCGGTCATTCAATCCTTACCGAGGATATGGGTGTAATTCACGGCGCCGACGACTCAACCTGTGGGCGTTCGGGCAAGTACTTTAGCGTCATCGGCCGCGTCCCGAAGGCCGAACTGCGCGGGTGTAGCGATGTTCATGCCAGCCAGGTGTTGGCATGACGGTCGATCAGATTGTGCCTGCGGCTGGTAGAGTCGATCTGCCCGCCGCGCTGGTATCGGTGATGAATCACGAGAGCCTGGAGCCGTTCAGCGACGAGATCATCGAGTTCTGTGGGTCGTTTTCTCGCTCCATCTTCAAGGATCACGAAGCTCTGCAGTACCCGGAATTGCAGGCGCTCGCATTTTGGATGCGGCTCGCGGAGTTGATCCGCTTACGCGAGGCCTTCACGGCCCTCGAACGGCCCGATGCGCTGCTGATGCCGCGAGGCGTCACGTTTCACATTCCGCCGGCCAACGTGGACACTATCTTCATCTACTCGTGGCTGCTATCGGTGCTGGCCGGAAATCGCAACATCATTCGCCTTTCGCTTCGCGTTTCACCCCAGATCGAGATTCTCTGCCGCCTCTTCAACCAAACGCTTGCTGCCGCGCCGGCTTCCCTAAAGAACAGCACGCTCATGGTTCGGTATGGCCATGAACGCGAGATTACACAGGCCATCTCGGCTGCGGCGGATGTGCGGGTCATCTGGGGCGGTGACGCCAGCGTGAATGCGATTCGGTCTGTGCCCTTGCCGCCGCATGCCCGCGAACTGACTTTCCCGGACCGCTTTTCGTTTGCGGTCATTCACGCCAGTGCCTATTTGCAAGCGGAAGATCGGCGCCCGCTGGCCGAGCAATTCTTCAACGACACTTTCTGGTTCGACCAGATGGGCTGTTCATCTCCTCGTCTCGTCTTTTGGTGCGGCAGCCCGGAAGACACCGCCAAAGCCAGCGCGGTATTCCTGGAGGCAGTTCGTCAACATGCGGTGCAGAAGAAGTATCAGGTTCAGACTGCGACCCGGCTGAACCGCTTTACGTTTGCCTGCCTCGCGGCGATGGAGGGCAGCGCCAGCAGCTATCAAGATCTCACCGAGTTGACCGTCCTGGGCCTGGAGCGGTTTGAACAGCTAAGCCGCGAACATTGCGGCGGGGGATTGCTCTTTCAATACCGCGTCAGCGATTTGCTTGACATTGCTCCGTTCGTCAATCGCCGCGACCAGACCATGACTTACTTTGGCTTCGAAAAGCACGAGTTGACCGATTTCGCCAGGAGACTGAAGGGACGCGGCGTCGACCGCATCGTCCCCACAGGCCAGGCTCTCAACTTTAACCGCTTCTGGGACGGTAACGACCTGCTGCTGGAATTCATGCGCTACGTCTACATCGCCTAAGCGCAATCGAGATCGTATCGCAGTGGCCACTATAGACCGCATCGTCGAACCCACCCTGGAAGACTTTCAGCAGGCGTCGGAGGTTTGTTACACACGCTTCGAGTATCAACGCCGGCTGGATAGTCCCGCTCGCTTCGCCGCCTTCCAGAAAATGGGCGTGGAATTGGTTGTTCTTCGCGACGCGAACCAGGCGATGCAATGCGTCGGATTCCTGATTCCTGCCGAGCTTGAGGTCTCCGGAAAGAAACTGACTTGGCACTACATGTTTCAAGTGGCTTCGCGGCCGGGTGTCGCGGGCGCCGGCGGCCTGCTCATCCGGCAGATCATGCAGTGGTATCCCGCCATCTTTGGCATGGGCATCACGCCGGATGCCGAAAAACTCTACAAACTGTTCCGCTGGCAGCCCTTCGAAGGCTTCTGGCGCGCCGTTCATCCTATCAATCTCGGGCTGTCGCTGGACGATCACGGCGACCGCATTGACAAGCCTTGGCTGCGCAGAGCATTGCGACTTTGCTCGGGCGTTTACAACGCGCTCAGCGTGCCCATTGAACTCGTTCTCTCGATGGGACGCTCAGCGCAGCCGTGGTCCGGCGAGAGCGCGAAAGAGGCGATCCTCGGAACCTATGTGGGCCTTTTCCACATTGGACCCCTCGCCGCGGCCGACCTAGGCGGCATGGGCCGGCTTTTCACACAGCCTGGCGTTGGATCCCTCTCTCAGCACGCCGCTCTGTGGCGAGTAATGCGTCGTCGTGGCGCAAAGTTGTGCGAAATGCTGATAGCAAATGAGCAGCTACGACGTAGCGCCATTCTCCGGGGCTACGTACCGCTTCCGCTGCAGGTCTGGTGCTGGGATCAGCAAGGGGTGCTGGCGCGCGCGATCCCAATTCTCAAGCAGCGGGGCATGACGTTTCTCGATACTGATAAGACTGTATGAGGCGACTATGGAACGCGCGCTCATAAACGTCTTCTCCATCGACCTCGAAGAGTGGTTCTGCGTTTATAACCTCAGCCAGGCAATCGCGTATGAGCAGTGGGACAGCTGTGAGTCGCGGGTGGAACGCTCGACGCTTGCAATTCTCGATCTATTGTCGAAGCACCGCGTCGAAGGCACATTCTTCGTGCTTGGCTGGGTTGCCGAACGTCATCCCGATCTCGTCCGTGAGGTGGAACGTCGCGGCCACGAAATCGCCACCCACGGGTACTCCCATCGCCTGATCACTCATCTATCGCCCGAGGAGTTTCGCGCCGATCTGGAGCGTTCCCTCGAGGTTCTCACGCCGCTCGCCAGTAAACCAATCCGCGGATTCCGAGCTCCGTCCTTCTCGGTTACCAGGAAGACGTGGTGGGCTCTCGACATTCTGCGCGAATGTGGCATTCGCTACGACTCTTCGATGTTCCCCGTCGGCTTTCATCCGGATTATGGTGTCCCCGATGCTCCGCTTGCAGCGCACCATCTCTCCGAAGGGATTTGGGAGCTGCCGATGAGCGTGGCCGAAGTGGCCGGGAAGAGAG
>JBAUOG010000748.1:0-2489 GCA_049579625.1 Bryobacteraceae bacterium | reverse complement strand
AGCTTAAGCCTGAGGACGCCGAGGAGATTGCGGGCGGCGTAAGGTATTATTAGACAGGGTCTACTGTCAAACTCGGGGTGGGGCAAAGGTAGTGGTCGCCCGATCGCGCCTTTGCCTCACGCCAGCGTTAGGCGCGGCCCCCGTCGCAGAGCAAGGCGGCACTTGCACATCTAGTAAGTGAAGATCTTACCTGTTCATTCGTCCCACCCAAGCAACCCTCTGAAACTTCCGGCTTTCCCACGCGAAACGCCGTATCCTGTTCACCAAAGGCAATCGGGCAACCTCAGGTCACAAACCAGGACACTTATCCTACGAGCATGCGTCGCGCTCACCGGAGCGTGCTTTCGGCAGCCCTAGCCGATAACACCAGATAACGCCCGCAGGAACTGGAGCGGCGGCGAGATGAGCGAGTCGTCGAAGAATGCCACGCTACGTGGTTACGCGCTCCCACCACGATTGCGCTCTTCTCCTTGGGTCAGCCGCTCTGTCTACAGCTTCGGTTCGGAGGACAAAAGAGTTCTTATAGATTAGGTGTTCAACGAACGCAATTTCCGCGAAAATAAGGAACTATGTTGCGGGACGTGAAATCGCGGCTAATACGGTTGGCGGTTGTAAGCATGGTTGCCGGTGCAGCAATTGGGCTGTTCGGCGCCGCGTTCCGCGCCAACATCATCTACGCCGACGGTTTGCGTCTGACCATAATAGGTACCACTCGTACTCATCCGGCCGCCTGTGCCGGCGCTGGGTTGGCGGTTGCTTTCAATGCTTCAGTCGGCGGCTCCGTTTTCGTTTTTGAGGAACTCGCCACCAGCTTCACTCATGACCTTCTCGTCGCCACCTTGGGTGCGGCGACCGTTGCCGTGGCCGTCATGCGGGCCCTGCTCGGCAACCGTCTCGATTTCCTTGTCAGGCCAGGCGAAGCGCTTCCACAGTACACGCTCGTGTTTTTCCTGGTGCTCGGAATCTTTCTCGGCGCTTTAGGAGCGCTTTACAACGCCACGATTCTCGCCGCCTTGAACTTCTGCGGCCGTTTCGTTAACATACCCACGGTTGCCCGCGCTGCATTGATTGGAGCGGGCTTCGGGCTCCTGTCGTGGTTCCACCCCAATATAGCCGGAAGCGACGAGGCCGTCACCGTCACCCAAGGCGTCTTTTCAAATTGGGTTACGGTTGGAACCTTGCCGATGGTGTTCCTAGCGCGGTTTCTAATCGGGCCTTGGTCGTACGCCGCATTGACCCCAGGGGGTCTTTTTTCTCCGCTCCTGCTTGTGGGGGCGACCTTCGGTGCTCTGTTTGCGGCCGCACTGAATTATGTTGTGCCAACTCTGGGGCTCCCACTCGTCTCATTTGCAGTGGTCGGAATGGTGGCGCTGTTCGCTGCCAGCGTCTGTGCGCCGCTCACCGGTATTGTCCTGGCTGTAGAGATGACGGGCCGGGGTGACCTCATCCTCGCTATGCTCGCCGCGGCACTGGGCGCTATGGTTGTCGCCACATTGCTCAAATCCCCGCCTATCTACGTGAGTCTTGAGGATCGCACGCTTGCTGCCGCAGCTCCGAGGAGCGCTGCCATCTCGGTTTTTCGGAGGGCCCCGTGAATCAAGAATCTGCTTTGCTTGGCCAGCGCATGAGGACGCCTCGCGCGGCAGCCATCGCTGGAATCATGTTTTCCTTATTATTCATGACCAGCTTGGTCATGATCTGGGTTTCTATCCCCGACAATCCACTGGGCCCGGCGACTGAGGTAATCAGCCATTTGAGGGCACTGTCCTTTTCGATGAACCTGTTGCCATTCGCCGGCATCGCCTTCCTGTGGTTCATCGCCGTCGTGCGCGACCGGTTAGGAGAGCGGGAAGACCGCTTCTTTGCCACCGCATACTTTGGCAGCGGGCTATTGTTCATTGCCATGGTATTTATCCTGGCAGCCAAGGCAGGAGCGATCATCAAAGTCTTAGGCAGCGGATCGGAGAGCTTAATGCAAAGTGGCGCCTACGTCCTCGCTCGCGCCGAAATTGCCGAACTGATGCACATTTATGCGATGAGGATGGCCGGAGTGTTCATGATCACGACTTCCACTATTTCTCTGAGAACTCGGGTCTTCCCACGCTGGATGGCGCTGCTTGGCTATGTGCTGGCGCTGGTGCTCCTGGTGAGTGTCGGGACCATTGAATGGATTCCACTGGCGTTTCCGCTTTGGGTGCTCCTGATCAGCGTGTATATCCTGATTCAAAATCTTCACAGACAGTCCGGTGCCGCGGCCTGAGAAAGTCCTGATGTCCAATTAATGGCAACGCCGCACGTCAAACCCTACGTAAAGACGAATAAGAGTTCGTGCGAGAGCCCGGTTGTCTTCCGATAATGCCTAGGACCGTATCGGAAGCACCGCGGCCACATGAAGAGATCGGCTGGAGCGCAACGCAAAGGCGTGGCCGCGGTGGTTTCGATACGGTGCGATGAAGGAAGCCTCTCCGGTTTGGCGGGAAGCTGCTATG
>JBAUOG010000747.1:0-9102 GCA_049579625.1 Bryobacteraceae bacterium | reverse complement strand
GCATTCGTCCTCTCCCTCCCCAGCTCCGGCGCAGGCTTTCCCAAAGGAAACAACGCCCAAGCTCACCTACCGCACCATTGGCAAAACCGGGCTGAGGCCCACCGAAGTCGGTTTCGGATGTATGGTGACATCCGACCCGAGCGTCATCGAGCGTGCTGCTGACGTTGGCATTAATCTTTTTGATACGGCTCGCGGATACCAGGGCGGGAATAACGAGCGGATGGTGGGAGGTGCGCTGAAAGGCAAACGGAATTCTATTATCCTTTCGAGCAAAACCCCGGCACCGACCAAGGAAGAAGCCTTGAAGGATCTGGAGACGAGCCTGCGCGAGCTGGGCACGGACCACCTTGATATCTGGTACCTGCATGCCAAGAGCAAACCCGAGCAGGTAACGGATGGCCTGATGGAGGCGCAGAACATCGCCAAGCAACAGGGCAAGATCCGCTTTGCGGGCATTAGCACGCACTCCGGCCAGCCTGAACTGTTTCCGGCCGTGATCGCCACCAAGCACTTCGACGTGATCCTGACGGCGTATAACTTCACGCTCGATCCAAAGATGAATGCTCTGCTCCAATCGGCTCAGGACGCGGGCATCGGCATTGTGGGCATGAAAGTCATGGCCGGCGGTTTCCGCCAGTTGAAGCAGGACAATCCGCGCTGGGACGTCTTCCATCGCGACGGCGCCATGCTGGCGATGTTGAAGTGGGTGCTTCAGAACAAGAACGTCGACACCACCATTCCTAGCATCACGGACCTCGATCAGTTGGATCAAAACCTCCGCGCCATGAGCGAGCCGTTTACGCCCGCCGATCAGAAGATTCTCGCGGCGCGGCTTGAGTTCCTGCGGCCACTGTATTGCCGAATGTGCGGCGAGTGCGATGGCGTTTGCGCGAAGGGGCTTCCGGTCGCGGACATGGTTCGCTTCGTTTCGTACGCCGAAGGCTATGGCCAGTTCGCCATGGCGCGCGAACAGTTCCTTACGCTGCCGGTCCACCTGCAAAACGTCCGTTGCTACGATTGTCAGGAATGCACCGTCAACTGCCCGCATGGAGTCCGCGTCGCCGAGCGCGTCTCAAGGGCCCAGGAGTTGTTTGCGTGAAGTCTGGCCTGGCCCGGGCGCTAACCGGGCCCGCGGCCTATTGCGCCGCCCTCCTGTGCGCCGCGGCATTGCTCCCGGCGCAAGAAACACTGCCGCGCTGTGATCTGCTTCCCGGCTGGAAGCAGTCCGGCGCGGTGCGCCTTTATTCAGCAGACAATCTATACGACTACATGGACGGCAACTCGGAAGGGTATCTGATTTATGGCTTCGACCGGATGCGCGGTGTCACCTGCAAATCTGGCGACGCTTCGTTCGTCGTCGACATATCAGAGATGAAAGACCCGGAGTCTGCCTTTGGTCTCTTCGCCTCCAACCGCGATCCGCGCGTCCCCACCGAGGCAATCGGGGTTCTCGGTCAAGTCACTCCGCAGCGCGGCATTTTTGCCAAAGGGAGCCGCTTCGTGGAGATTTCCGCCAGCCCTCCCTCGACCGATCACTCGGCTGGAATTCGTGCTTACTTAAAAGCGCTCGAGGGGCAGCTGGACGGGACTTCCACCCCGCCCGCGGCGGTCGGATGGTTCCCTCCCGAAGGTCTGGATGCGAACTCGATCCGGCTCATTCCGCAGAGCGTGCTCGGCCTCAGCCTCCTAAAACGCGGTTATCTAGCCAAGTACGAATACGGCCGCGCCTTCATCGTGAAGCAGCCTTCGCCGGAATCGGCGATCCAATTGATGAGCAAACTCCGCGATAAGTTCGGGGATGCCATAGAGCCGGCAGCCATCGGCGATGAAGGCTTCGAGGCCACCGATAAGTACCTGGGCCACCTGCTGTTCTTTCGCAAAGGAGCCTATGTAGCCGGCTTCACCAACCTTGCCGAGGATTTCGACGCGGCCAAGGTGGCCGACGAATTTGCATCGCGCATCCCGTAGCTGTCAGACGGCACAGGCGGCGCATCTCCGTTCGTGTGCAATGTGGTCGGGTTTGACCCCGTCTTCGTGCCACCCTAAGAAACGGCGATCTTGTGCTGTGAGGCTTCGGAGCAGCTGCCAACGGCATTCCAAACGGACTACGGACACAAGGGCGTTTCCGGTCAGCGTATACACTCAGAATAAATGTGCGCCTGCTGTCCCCATTTGTCGCGGCCGCTGACCAAGATTGGCGGCTCGGACCAGGAGAGCTGGTTACCACGCACCGTAGGGTCTTCGGAAACCGGTCCGAGGGTCTCGTGGGCACGGGCAGATTGATGCGGCAGCCCAGCCACATAAGTGATTGGGATGCCGTCGAAGCCGAGGTTGTTCGTATCGTCGAGACAAGCATCCAACCGTTTGCCGCAGATACCATCTCGAACACTCGCGATCTGATAGCTATCTGCCGACTTAACTGTCCACTTCCAGTGGTCGTTGAGAAAGGATATTGGAGCACGGTCAGTTTGTCGTGGTCGAAATTCGAGATGGAGGTATTCGAAGACCGTCTTGAGGTTTACCACTTCTGCGACAAAAGCACTGATATCTGGTACGAGTATCACTGTCCCGGAGAGCCGTTCTCACAGCGCTTCTTGAGCGAGTTGCCGATCTTGGCGCCCTGATTTGACTTGGCTTGACCACTCGCCACGAAAAATGGGGACGGCGCGCATTCCTCTGAGAGCCCCGGGACGATCTGGCACTACGCGGGTATGTCGGGGATAACTTTAAACAACACTTACAAGGGTCCGCCATCGCAAGACGAAGGCCGTACGAAGCCGCTATGCTTGTGAAATGGCTGTCCTACACATGACGGAGGCGGAACTAGCCCGGAACCTGGCTTTCGTGCTCGATCGTGTTCAATCCGGGACCGAAGTCATCATCGAGAGGAATGACCGGCCGGTCGCGGTGTTGCGGCCGACTCAGCCACGACGGCGCAAGCTGTCGGAAATCATGGCAGCCTTGCCCGAAAGTTCGATGGCGACGCTTGATGAAGATTTCGCTGCCGATGTTCAAGAGTTCATCGACCGACACCGCGAGCCTCTAACTCCTACGGATTGGGACTAGCTCACGTGGGCATCGTTCTGGACTCCACCCTCCTCGTTTCCGCTGAGCGAGCCGGCCGGACACCACGCCAAGTGATTGCTGAACTGATCTCAAGCCAAGGTGATGTCGAAGCCGTCGTCTCCGTCATTACCGTTGTCGAGCTGGCCCACGGCATTGAGCGGGCAAACTCGAACGAGCGCCGCCTGCGCCGCGAACGCTTCCTCGCCGAGCTTCTCACTGAGATCACGGTTGAACCGATAACCGTGCCAATTGCATTCCGTGCCGGAAGAATCGACGGTAAGCTGCAAGCTGAAGGGAGAAGAGTGTCGCTTACCGACTTGCTCATTGCCACGACTGCTCTGGAGCTCGGCTATTCGGTGGCGACGCACAATGTGCGGCATTTCGAGATGATTCCCGACCTTGTGGTGAAGGCGCCTTAGGCGCACTGCTTCAGGCATTTCCTGTTTAGGTTAGCGCTTAGTGGGAACCGCGCGGCGGTACGATGTCAGTGGGGAAGTTCACTAATCTGAAATGCTGGAAACCAGTCGCAGTCGCGGTCTGACTATCCGCGCGCTGCTATTGCTGGGCACGGTTGTGTGCTGCGCCGCACAACAAGTGCCCGCGCCTCAACCGGCATCCACGCCGCCACCGCCAGCCGCCGCCCCACAAACGCCCGTCAGCACCACCCCGCCGACGAAGATCACGGCCGGTACCCAGGAAGTGGTTGTGGATCTTGTCGTCAGGGACAAGCACGGTAACTTGGTCCGGGACCTTACGCCGGCGGATATGGAAATCACGGACGCTGGTCTGCCGGTGAAGATCAACAGCCTGCGATTGATCGCGGGCGGCCAAGCCAAAGAGCCCGACGTAAAGGAAGGGGCGCGGGCCGTCCGGTTGGTTTCGTTGGTATTTGAGCACTACGGCGCTGACGCCGGCCAGCTGGCCCGCGAAACAGCAGACGAGATTCTGAAAGCAGACACCGCAGCCACCCTGTTCTTTTCCGTCATGCAAGTGGATCGTCGGCTACGGCTGGTGCAATATTTCACCACTGATAAAACACTGCTGCGGAATGCTGTGGACTCCGCCTGTCTGGGCGCCCGGTCGCGTTACCGCAGTGATGTCGAGGCTGCTGAAAAAAACGTGACATCCATGAACGGCGGCGATAATCAGCGCCTGGCCATTGGAGACACTACCGGCGTTAGCGTCACGGATATGACCATGGCGTCCATGATGATCAAGGCGCTCCAGGATTCGGAACAGACCTCCCGCGATACGCAGTCGCGCCCAACTCTGGGAGCGCTTCAGGCGTTGTCCCAGCAACTAGGGACCTTGCCGGGGCGAAAGACGGTCGTGTATTTCAGTGAAGGCCTGCCCTTGACGGCTGTCGGCAAACAACAACTGTTGGCAACCATCAATGCCGCCAATCGTTCAAACGTTGGAATCTATGTGATCGATGTGACCGGCCTGAGCATGGCCAGCCGCGCCGAAGCGGGACGGCAGATGTTGGCAGCCGCGGCGCAGGCCGGCGCTAATAATGTTGGCCCCACCAGCGGCGGTAGCACCGCCGGCCTCGGCATTCCGGGAGGCGTCGCCGCTGTTCCCATGACCCCGCAAGGTCTTGTGAGTTCTGCCCAGGTAAAAGCCGGCGATCGAATCGAGGACATTAACACGTCGGACAGTCAAGGCAGTTTGATGGAACTATCGAAATCCACTGGCGGCTCTTACATTGGCGATTCCAACGATCTGCGCAAACAGGCTCGCCGTCTGATTGAAGACCTCGCGATCTATTACGAGGCGACTTTTCAGCCGGAGAACCCAAAATATGACGGGAGCTTTCATCCTCTTGCCGTGAAACTGCAGCGCAAGGGTCTCACCGTCCAGGCCCGGAACGGCTATCTGGCGCTTCCGCCGGGAACTCCTCCCGATGTGCAGCCGTTTGAAGTGGGGCTGGTTAAGTCGTTGTCGGAAACCGAACTGCCAAAGCAGTTGGATTTCCATACAGACGTGTTTCGGTTCGGCAAAGAACCTCCTGGCGTGGCCGCGTCGCTGGTGGTGGAACTACCTCTCAGCCAGTTGGAGTTTCGCGAGGACGGGAACAGCAAGACCTTCGAGGTCCATCCGAGGATTCTGGCAATGCTGAGGAATGAATCCGGCCAGGTGGTCAAAAAGTTCAGCCAGGACCTCGCCTATCATGGCGCGTCACAGGCGATGGCGCATATGCGCGATGGTGTGTACACCTTCCAACGCAGCTTCACCGCTGTGCCCGGCACCTACATCCTGGAGGTCGCCATCAGCGACGGACTGGGCGAAAAGACCGGTGCGGTCCGCAGCACCATAAAGATCCCTGCGCCGTCCGGCGGCGCGGATGTCAGCGCGATCTCCCTGGTTCAACGCTACGAATCGCTCAACGACAAAGACACGCATGAACCATTTCGCTATCAGAACAGCCGCGTTGTGCCGAGCCTTCAGCGGCTGATCGTGAAAGAGAAGACGCCCACCGTGGCGACGTTCTTCGTGATTTATCCCGATCCTAAACTCACTGAGAAGCCGAAACTCGAGCTCGAGGTGAGCCGGCGAGGCGAACTGCTGGGGCGCATGCCCATGGAGTTACCCACCACAACCGCAAGCGGTCCGATTCCGTATATTGCGTCCATCCCTTCCGCCTCGCTGCCTCCAGGACCTTACGAACTCAGCGCGATTGTGACGCATGGCGGCCAGACGGTGGAACAAAAAGCGACTTTTACCATCGACGGTCCGGAACCCACGCCGCCCCCCGTGTCGGCCCGCGCGGCGACGCCCTCCGGCAATACGGGCGATGGTCCGGACATTCCCGAGCCGGCAGCCACAAACCCGGCGGGCACTTACGTGACCGAAAAACCCTCCATCGTGATCACCCGGCTCGAGAATGCCGCTAAGCCACCAGAAGCCGAACAGCTTCGAATCATCGACATTGCGCGCCAGCGCGCGCTCGATTACCAGGACACGCTACCCAATTTCACTTGCCTTCAAGTGACGCGCCGCCTCGTAGATGCAAGCGGAAAGAAGAACTGGCGCGTGAAAGATAACATCACGGAATTGCTTCGTTACTCGGATAAGCAGGAAGTTCGCCAGACATTGGAGGTAGACGGCGCTAAAGTGCAGAGTCCCCGGCTGAAACTGGGCGGCGTGTTGTCCAGCGGGGAGTTGGGCGGGCTGTTGAACGCGGTCTTCGATCCGAAATCAAAGGCAGCTTTTCTCTGGAAGGATCTCGCTAACCTGGGAAACCAGACCTGCCATGTGTATTCGTTCCATGTCGATCGTCCCAACTCGAGCTATTCCCTCGAGGCGGGTTCGCATGCACAGAACGCAAGGGTTGTCGCATTCCACGGCGTGATCTACATCGACGCGAACAGCTACTCAATCCGCCGCATCAGTATAGAAGCGGAGAACGTTCCCTCTACTTTCCCGGTGCAGGAGTCCAGCATCATGGTCGACTATGACGTCGTCGCGGTGGGTGCGCACGATTACATGCTGCCGGTAAGCGCCGAGATGCTGGTGCGCATGGGCAAGCGCAGTCTGGTGCGGAATGAGATCAACTTCCGCGACTATCGCCGCTTCGGCGCCGAATCCAGCATCAAGTTCAACTGATCCTCTTCCGGACGCCTCGAATCCCAAAGTATCCGCCTTCTCGAGCACTGAACCGCGCGCGTCAGCAAGCGGATTCCGGCTTCTTAAGCCTCGTCAGTTCCATATCAACCCGCATCGTAAAACTACCGTTTGACATTTCTAAACTGAACCGTTTAGTATTGAATCGGCGCAGGAGGCTTCTCTCCCATGATCCGAGTCGAAAACTTGTTAAAGAAATTCGGCGACCTCACCGCCGTCGACAACATTTCGTTCGAAGTGCCGCAGGGCGAGATCTTTGCCTTCCTCGGTCCCAATGGCGCGGGCAAGACGACCACCATCAAGATGCTCACCACGCTCTTGCGCCCCACCTCGGGAACGCTGGAGCTGGACGGACTCGATCCGCGCGTGAAGCACAACGAGGTTCGCAAGCGGTTTGGGATCGTGTTCCAGGACCCCAGCCTCGATGCTGAGTCGACCGCTTACGAAAACATGGAGATGCACGCCATCTTCTATCACGTGCCGAAGAAGGTTCGCATCGAGCGAACGGAGCTGTTGTTGAAGTTGTTTGAGCTCTGGGACCGCCGGAACGATCGTGTGAAACAGTTCTCCGGCGGCATGAAACGCCGGCTCGAAATCGCGCGCGGGCTCTTGCATACGCCCAAGATTCTGTTCCTCGATGAGCCCACCTTAGGTCTCGATCCGCAGACCAGGAATCAGCTTTGGACTCACGTCAAGCATCTCAACGAAACGGAAGGTGTTACGGTGTTCCTGACAACGCATTATATGGATGAAGCGGACCGCGTCGCGCACCGCATTGGGATTATCGACCATGGAAAACTGGTCGCCCTAGGATCGGCGCAGGAGCTGAGAGACAGGACCAAGACCGATTCGCTGGAAGCTGCCTATCTCGCCCTGACTGGTTCGACGATACGCGATGAGGCGGCCGGCGCCGGCGAACAACTGCGGCAATTCGCCAGGATGTGGAGTAATAGGCGATGAGCGTCATATACATTCTTTGGTTGCGGGAATTGCGCCGCTACCTTCGCTCCCGCGCGCAGATCGCGGCGTCGTTAGCCCAGCCGCTTCTCTATCTGCTGGTGCTGGGTTTCGGACTCGGCCCGGTGTTTCGGAAAGCCGGCAACGGCAGCTACCTGCAATTCGTAGCGCCTGGCGTAATCGCTATGAGCATACTGTTCACCTCCGTGTTCTCGGGGATCGGTGTGCTCTTCGACCGGCAGTTTGGCTTTTTGAAGGAAACCCTGGTTGCCCCGGTGCCGCGTATTCAGGTCATGTTCGGGCGCACTCTGGGAGGCGCGACAGTTGCCATCCTGCAAGGCCTTCTGATTGCGACCGTCTGCTTCATTGCTGGATTTCGTGTGGCAGATCTAGTGCAGATCCCGCTAGCATTCCTGTTCATGGCACTGATCGCTTTTGTTTTCGCCTCGCTGGGAATGGCCATCGGCTCGACATTGCAAGACATGCAAGGCTTTCAACTGGTCATGAACTTTCTGGTGCTGCCGATCTTCTTTCTCTCCGGCGCGCTTTTCCCACTCGGCAACTTACCCAAAGTACTTGCCGTGGTAACGAGCCTCGATCCGCTGGCCTATGGTGTAGACGGGTTGCGCACGACGCTGATCGGTATCTCCCATTTTGGCGCGGCATTGGATGCGCTGATACTGTGCACATTTGCCGCTGTATTCCTGGCAGCCGGTAGTTACCTCTTCTCAAGAATTCAGGCTTGATTATGGCTCGCCCCCGTAGCACCAGCGCCCACAAGAAGGTCCTTCATTCGGCGCGGAATCTCATGGCGGAGCGTGGCATCGAATCGACCAGCATGGATGCTATCGCCGAAGCTTCGGGCGTGAGCAAAGCGACCATTTACAATCACTGGGCCGATAAAGAGGCGCTGCTGCTGGAGGTCATGGCGGACCTGCATGGTCTGCATGAGCGGCCGGTATTCGATTCCGGCAATACTCGCAAAGACATGGTGGCTGTCCTCGCGTACCAACCGCCAAAGGTGCGGGCAAACCTGCAGGAGCGCATTATGCCGCACTTGATTGCTTACTCCGCACGCAACCCGGCGTTCGGCGTTGCCTGGCGGCGCATGGTGCTGGAACCGCCGCGGCGTGAGTTGTCGAGCCTAATCGCGCGGGGCATTGAGAAGGGCGAACTTTTGCCGGCCATCGAAACGGAATTTGCGTTGGCCCTTCTGTTGGGTCCCATCCTCTATCAGTTCATCTTTCGCAAACAGTTCGTCTTTCGCAAAGATGAACCCGTCGATCTGGGGGATCTTCCAGACCGGGTTGTGGATGCCTTTTGGAGGGCCTTTCACGTCCAAACTCCGCAGGTCCGAACCAAGGCTCCGAAGGTGCAGGTGGTTCGCAGCCGTGCGGACGCGCGCCTCACACCTTAGGTCATGTGCATAAATAAACGCTTCAGTTTGGCGCGGGC
>JBAUOG010000746.1:0-1573 GCA_049579625.1 Bryobacteraceae bacterium | reverse complement strand
CGGGCTGCCCATTTGCCGCTGTGGACGATTTTGTCATCGGTAAAGATCGTCTTTGGCGGACCACCACCCCAACCATGAGGCACGCCGCCGATCTGCTCGGTCTCAAAGTTGAGGACTGGCGCAAGTTCAGAACGTTTGACGTTTTGGGCCGGGCAGAGCAACGGAATCAACAGCAGTATGAGACGCAGGCTGTCGCGCATCAGAGTATAGTATCGAGGATTTCCCTCGTCCGTTGAAATCAAGTTGATGGGCGAGTTCTGACGGATTGGTTCCGCCAAACGCCGTCAGCTTCTCTTAATACGACCAATACGCCTAGTTGACGAACCGGTGCCTCTCATGGGCAATCAGCGGTCCCGATATCTGGTGTTATTGGAAGCTACCCTCACTCCGTTTTCGGCGAAGGAGCAGCCTACCTCGGCGTATCGTCTGTGAGCGGCCTACTTCGTGACGCCCGATGGTCTGCGATGAAAGCGAGAGAAACAGCTCAGGCACCGAAATGGCTTTCTTCGTACCAGAGAAAAGAGAACGTCATACCAGCGGAACCTGGAAGGCGCCACATCTTTTGAACGGCAACGAGGGCAATGCATGAGCAGGTTGGGCTGGGAAAGGTCAGTATAGGGCAGGCCTGTCTGGGAATCCATCGGAAGAGGTCCGGAAACGAAGCATGCACAGAGATGGTAAGACGCATCAGCCTCGATCACAGCACTCGCCCTTTCTCGACCTAACCAGCGTAACGACATTCCGGCAATCATCCGTGCGACTCAGGAGCTTTCGAACAGACCTTGAAGCGTTGAACTTCAGCGGTTTTGATGGGCACGGTTCTGCTGTTGGGCGACGCTTCAGGTTCTAGTTGGCTGGTGACGACTCTAGTGTCGTTCCCATCACCCTGGAAGCCGGGATCGAGAGCGACCCTCATCCGAGAGGCTGTAGGAGATGTAAACTTCTCCGTCTCCCGCTCCGATGTCGCCGTCTTCTAGGTAACCAGAGTTTAAAAGTTCGTTCACTATGTGGCGTGGAACCGACACGGATGCGGTCCCGGCGATCAGCTTGAACGGAGCATCCGCTTCTCGTGCGCCAAATAGAATGGCCTCGGGAGCCCGATAAAGCTCAGACAGGGTTCGCCTTGCCAGATCACTCAGGTTCACTAAGCTAAGTCTATCTGCATCTGTTTGAAATAGGGAATATACTTAAGCAGCATCAAGGAAGCATACAAGCGGGAGACGGAGGTTCGGAACAATGAATGAAACCAAAAATGGACCCGTCGAGATTCTGATATCTCAACCCCGCAGTGATAGGGCCTGGGACCAAGCGGTCAACGCTATAGGAGCGAAGATGGGCTGGAATAGCGCTGACACGATTGCGTTCGTCGAGCAGCAAATTCATAAGGGTCTTGTTGCTCTCCGAACCGAAGTTGTAGACAGGGTGGCTGATCCAAGAGGAAAGGCCCAATCATGGTGGGTGAGGGTTTGACCGTCACCGTCACCACCACATAACCTGGAGCACCTCCCGACGTACAGAACCCGTGCGCCTCGTAGCTAGGTGGCGACCGTCTTCTTCCTGCGTTTGCCCCCCC
>JBAUOG010000745.1:0-3923 GCA_049579625.1 Bryobacteraceae bacterium | reverse complement strand
CCTCAGGAGAAGTTTGGGGCTCTCCACGCAGGGACGGAGAACATTGCTCGATTGACAGGGCAGGTTAAGCAGTGCCCATGGACCTTCATAAGAATCCGCGATAGAAAAGTGCCTCAGTAGTTCCCAGCGGGCCAATTTTGTGCGGTTGCGGGTTGGCGACCGGGTGCGTGTGGCGCTGTCGGTGACAGACCGGACGCGCGGCAGAGTCTTAGAGTTGTTGACCAAGGTTTGCGATCAAGAACGGACACTCGCCGCTGGACGTCTACTACGCATCAACGTGTTTATGTACCGAAGGAAGTCGCAATTATGAGCAAACTCCACCGATACTGCCTCCCATTCCCGTTGGAGAACAGGGCCTGTTAGGGTCTGCTTGATTTCACGCTCCCAAAGCGTCCACAGACGTTTTGAAATGTATCCATTCTTATGAAGCTGATACACGTCAGCGATGAACTGCTGACGAAACTGTTTGAAGCTACGGCCGGCCACAAAGTTCCCCCGGGCACCAATAGCTGGTTTTACGTGTTCGGCAGTGGTACGCTGCTGTGCTTCGTTCTGTAGATCCTCACCGGAACTTGCCTGGCCTTCGTCTACGTGCCGTCCACGAATGAGGCCTGGACGAGTCTCCAATACCTGAATAACCAACAGTTCCTGGGCTGGTTCTTGCGCGCAGTCCACAACTGGGGGTCGATCTTCATGGTCGCCATTATGACGCTGCATTTGGTGCAAACGTTTTTGTTTGGAGCTTACAAGTATCCGCGTGAGCTCACTTGGGTCAGTGGCTGCTTCCTCTTCTTGTGCACCTTGGGTATGGCGTTTACCGGCCAAGTGCTTCGGTTCGATCAAGATGCTTACTGGGGCCTGGGCATAGGCGCATCTATCATGGGCCGCGTTCCCTTAATCGGCGCGCAAATGGTTCACCTGATGCTAGCTGGACCGACTATTGCGGGCGAAACGCTGTCCCGATTCTTTTCGTTGCACGTATTCGTCGTACCTGGGATGATCATCGCACTGGTGAGCCTTCATTTGCGGCTGGTACTAACCAGGGGTATCAACGAATACCCGAAGCCGGGCAGCGTCGTGCTGAAAGAATCGTACGAAACCGAATACGAAGAGATCGTCGAGAAGACCGGCGTGCCATTCGTTCCGAACGTGATAGGGAAGGATCTGATTTTCAGCGCATTCCTAGTTATCGCGATCGTCACGTGTGCGCTTGTGTTCGGGCCGGCGGGTCCTTCTGGGCCCCCGAACCCGACACTCATTCACACGGCGCCGAAGCCGGATTTCTATTTTCTGCCCATCTATGCGATTCTCGCTCTGCTGCCGGCTTACATGGAGACCTTTCTCCTCTTAGTGGTACCAGTGATTGGTCTGGCTGTTTTGATCCTGCTGCCGTTTTACTCCGGCACGGGCGAGAAGAGCTACCGGCGGCGCCCCATGGCTGTCGTGGTAGTGATATTGGCATTTCTGACAATCGGTCTGTTGGCTTATCTTGGGACGTTTGCGCCTTGGTCCCCGCATATGGAGGCGTGGAGCAGCGCGGCCACGCCACCGGAGTATGTAAGCGGGAGGTCAGGGATCGAACTCCAGGGGACAATTCTCATCCAAAGCAAGCAGTGCCGGACCTGCCACAGCCTCGGCCAAGAAGGCGGCTTGCGGGGACCGGCCTTGGATACTGTAGCGACGCACCTCACTCGCGATGAGCTTATCAGGCAAGTCATCCAAGGCAGCGGTAACATGCCCGCATATGGCAAGAACTTGCGTCCGGACGAAGTGACTGCTCTGGTGGCATTTATGCAAACGTTGCGGCCGTCCTATCAACCCGAGGCAAAGGACCCCACGCAGGCGGCCTCGGCTAGCCAACTCGCAAACGATAAGCGAGCCAGCCGCGGTGCGGAGTAAGCCCTAAGGGTGAAAGGATGCGAGATTATCTAGAGTTGACGAAGCCCCGAATCACGTTACTAATCCTCGTCTGCACGGCAGTCGGCTACTCTTTTGGCTTCCAGCCCCCCTTTCGGCTTCTGACATTCTTACAGGTTCCTCTGGGCACGGCGCTCATGGCGTCTGGGACATCGGCGCTCAACCAGTGGTACGAAGCGGACTCAGACGCGAGAATGAACAGAACACGCGGGCGACCCATACCTGCCGGCCGCATGAAACGCAGTCAGGGATTTGTCTTTGCTGTCCTATTGTCCAGCGCAGGGTTTGTTGAGCTTTGGTTTGGGGCAAATGCGCTAACGGCAGCCCTTGGCCTGTTCACCCTGCTAAGTTACATCCTTGCTTACACGCCATTGAAACGACGGTCGCAAGCGTGCACGACGGTGGGCGCCCTGCCCGGCGCGATGCCTCCTCTTATTGGCTATGCCGCCGCGAGCGGAGAACTCGATGCCAAGGCCTTGGCGTTATTCCTTATCCTTTTTGTTTGGCAGTTTCCCCACTTCTACGCGATCGCGTGGATGTATCGCGAAGACTATGCTCGGGGCGGAATCCGGATGCTGCCCGTGATTCAGCCGGACGGCGAGTCGACCGCCAAGCGTATCGTCGCCTGCTCAGTCCTGCTGGTTCCGATAAGCTTGGTGCCACTCCTCTTCGGCATGACCGGGCTTATCTATCCCATCGCCGCAGTTGCAGCTGGTCTAGGCTTACTCCATTTTGGTATGCGACTTGTGCGCGAGCGCACCTCCGTTCGCGCGCGTCACGTGCTCTTGGCTTCGGTTTTGTACCTGCCGATACTTTTCGCCATCATGGTCATCGACCGGCAACACTCTTGAGTGATCGGCCTCACAGACGAGCGCCGGGAAGCCTCCTCCTCAACACGCTGTCACTCATCGAGCACTTACAAAATCCCCAGAAACTTGTCTATTGCCCAACAAAAGTCGTTCCGTAGACCTCTTTCTGAATGAAGTCAAGTGGAGCGGGATTGTGCAGAAGCTGACGGGACGATCCGGCCCCCGCCGGATTCCGCCGATCTGTTCCAGTTACTTCAGGCCGAACGCCTAGGACGTAACGGCAGTAGATTAGACCGCCTTCCAGCAAAGGAGAAAACGAAATATGGCTTTGAACAAACCCGTTCGGCGTATTGCCATTGTTGGCACCGGACTTATAGGAGGAAGCTGGGCGGCACAGTACCTGGCGCGCGGTTTCGATGTGATCGCAACAGATCCAGCGCCAAACGCCGAGGCGAATCTGCGTAAGTACGTCGACGCGGCGTGGCCCGCACTCGCCGCTCTGGGCCTTTCGGCAAATGCTTCGAGAGACCGGCTCAGCTTCTCTCTTGAAATGACGAAGGCTGTCTCGGACGCAGATTTTGTCCAGGAAAATGGCCCCGAACGGCCAGACTTCAAGGTCAAGTTGTTTGCCGAAATGGATGCAGTAACTCCGGTCGATTCCATCATCGCGTCGAGTTCATCCGGGATCACGATGAGCGTCATGCAATCCGCCTGCAAGCATCCCGAACGCTTTGTCATCGGGCATCCTTTTAATCCCCCGCACTTGATTCCGCTGGTGGAGGTGGTTGGGGGCGCAAAGACATCGCCTGAAACGGTCCAGCGGGCCATCGAGTTTTACGCGTCGATCGGCAAGAAGCCCATCCACCTTCGCAAGGAGGTTGTCGGCCACGTGGCAAACCGACTTCAGGCGGCGCTTTATCGGGAGGTCGTGAACCTCATCCAGCAGGACGTACTGAGCGTTGCGGACGCCGACACGGCCGTGTCCTGGGGACCGGGGCTGCGTTGGGGCGTCATGGGACCTAACCTGCTCTTTCATCTCGGCGGCGGCCCCGGAGGTATCCAGCATTTCATGGAGCACCTTTCCGGTCCACTGGCGGGTTGGTGGAAAGACCTCGGCACCTTCACCGACTGGCCTTCTGGGGCTAAGCAAGCCATCGTCGAAGGGGTTGCGCTCGAAGCCGGCGATCGCTCCCTCGC
>JBAUOG010000744.1:0-2132 GCA_049579625.1 Bryobacteraceae bacterium | reverse complement strand
CCCGGACTGATGTCATGCTCACTTCCAGCGTCTCAAAGCGCCGGCGGAGCGCCAGCTCGCCGTGCGCGCTGTGCTCTCCGCTTCGGAGCAAGGTGTGTCCCCAGACGCGACAAAGCTCGTCAACCGGTGGGCGGTTCTAAGGCCTCCCAGGCAAGTATTTTCAGAGCAACCGCGCGCCTCAGCAAGTGGCGCCTCCGGCGAAATGCCGGATTGAACAGACTGTGACTCGCAGCGGTGAAAGAGTCACAGGGTAGCCCTTATGGACCTGGCCCATCGCAACTAATGAAAATGACAGTAGCGCAGCCCCCCTATACGGCACAGAACCCCGACCGTCAGGGAGGGGATACTGGCCCGCGCCACACTACGATTCTGGATCGTTTTCGACGGAGCGGACTCTGCGTGAAAAACTCCAGCACTGTTCTCAGCATGAGCGCCGCAATGACGAAAAAGGTGGCTCCAACTTTCCGAGTGCCCGACAAAACTGGTCTCAGTTCGATAACGCAATCTAAGATTTTCGCCGCCTATTTCCTATCGGTTTCGAGAAGACGTTGGACAGTAGCTCATGCGCGGAGTATTATCGTGCCAGCGAGAGCGGATGTTCGACGAACTCCGCCCCCAAACTTCGTACGCGATATCTGCCGTGAACCCCATGCCGAGCCTCGCACCTAACCCCAAGACGGGAGCCCTTCTGGTGAAAGGCAGCATAACGACCGGAGTCTCGGACAATAACCAACTTGATCTCATTGCCAACGCCTTAGTCGAGCAGGTCAATCAAGTCATCCGTAGGTTGGGCCTCGAGACTCGGAAAGCCCATGAGTCCCCGCGTGGTTCGGACAGGTATAGGCGAGTGTTTTTTGCGCATGAGCGACTCCTTCAAGCGCAACAGGTGTTCACCAGACCGACGATTGCGATTTGGAAGACCGTGGCGGGCGACGGGAACTCCGGAGATTTTCTAATGCAGAGGGTTGGGAAGTTTCTAACGGAACTGGAGTGCCTCGGCGAAGGCCCGAAACCTCACGGCCAAATGCATGAAGCCGCATCCGACAAAAACTCAATGACGGTTTGAAAGAGTCGGGGTACGGAACGATGAGTGAAACCGAAAAAGTCGTCAACATTCTGATATCTCAACCCCAAACTGATAGGGTCTGGGACCAGGCAGTCCACGCCATAGGAGCGAAGATGGGCTGGCATAGCGGCGACACGATTGCGTTCGTCGAACATCAAATCCGTAAGAACGCAGTGATCCTCCGAACCGAACCTATAGACAGAGCGGCCGATCCAAAAAGAAAAGCCCAATCGTGGTGGGAAAGAATTTGAATTCGCAGCCAAGACGATCTTAGCTGAAACTTCCGGGCGCACGGGGATTTCTGTGCTGCGCACAGGCCGATCAGGTCAGCCGAACAAAGCCGAGCCACTTCT
This sequence comes from Bryobacteraceae bacterium, assembly GCA_049579625.1. Taxonomy (GTDB): domain Bacteria; phylum Acidobacteriota; class Terriglobia; order Bryobacterales; family Bryobacteraceae; genus CAJCIT01. The sequence continues at coordinate 713 of JBAUOG010000744.1, read as the reverse complement.
CTCCCCCCACGTCATTAGCATCACTTTCTGACGTTCATCCTCAAAATGTGAAAAGAGCGTAGGGTAGTCCCCCGGACTGCAATCGCCGCCCCGCCGATTTGCCGGGTCGTTCACGATTGCCCTGCTTTTTGCGCCTTCCTCGTGCCTTTGGTGGCGCATCCTCTGTGAATCACACGCGGCACAACTTTTTTATCTGCCTAATTAGTCAACCACTTAGCTCGATGCGGCAAGGCCATAGCGCATAGCCGTCTGCGAACCTCAAGCCGTGACAGACAACAAAGTACCCACGAATCACGACCCAGTCACCGACGACCCGGTCGTTACGGACGGCCTCGAACCCGACGCCGCCCCTCCTGACAACACTCCGGCTGATCCCCCAATTGATCCTATGGACCAGCCCGTCGAAGCCGAACTACCCGAAGCGCCCGGTACGCCGGACGCACTTACCCCCGAATCGAGCGATCCACAACCCGGCGACACGCCGGCCTCCGATTCTCAATCCAACGACGAAACCGACGCGCCGGACTCCGGCACCCCCGAGGCCCCTGCGCCTCCCACCACAGAAGCTCAGAAAACCAAGCAGCCCCGCGCCAAACGGCCCAACAAGCCGGGCCGCGAGCACTGCCTCGTGAAGACCGACCGCACCGGCATCGGCGGTGTGAAGACCCCGGAGGGCAAGGCCATCTCCTCCCTCAACAACACCAAGCACGGCA
>JBAUOG010000743.1:0-4136 GCA_049579625.1 Bryobacteraceae bacterium | reverse complement strand
ACCTCATGCAGCTCGGAAAAGCAGGAAAAGCACTCGCCAATTATCGAACCGATCGCCAAAGCATATGGCCTGGATTCGTACGATAAGGTTGACGCGTTCCGCTATACGTTCAATCTTGATTTTCCTTTGGGGAAGGTTTCCCGCGCATGGGTGTGGGAGCCGAAGACCAACACGGTCTCTTTTGATGGGAAGGATAAGGACGGGAACCCGGTTAAGGTCACCTACCAGCGCTCTCAGGTGGCAAGCCAGTCCGACACGGTCAAGAACATGGTGGATCCGGCGTTTGTCAACGATAACTATTGGTTCCTGTTCCCCTTCCACGCTTATTGGGACACCAGCGCTGACGTGCAAGACAAAGGCACGCAGAACTTACCGCAGGGCACTGGCTCGGCCCGTTTGGTCTCCGTGAAGTATTCCGGCGGCGGTTACACGCCCGGCGACACCTGGAACCTCTTCGTCGGCAGCGACAACCGCATTCAACAACTGCTGTTCCAGCACGGGGGGAACGCGAAGCCGAGTGTCGTCATCGCAACGTGGGACGGCTACAAGATGGCTGGCCCCATCCTGGTCTCGACGGACCACGTGGGTACGGCGGATGGAGGGGCTCTGCACCTTTTCTTTTCTGACGTGGCCGTCAAGCTGGCGGGCTCCGATACCTGGGTGAACGCGCAATAGAGAAGAACGGGTCATTCGGACATGGCTGTAGTTCTAACGAACAAGCCTCGGAAGCCGTGAGATGCACATATTCTCATGAAGGCCAACATCGATCTGGACCTTGGGCGAAAAACGTTCACATCTGGCCTGTTACCCGAGTTAATCGCTGCGCTTCGCCGCAGCCAGCCAGGGGATTTGATTGCTCTTGCCGGTGAGGACGAAAGCATTGGCAGTGAGTTGGAAACTTGGTGCCGGTTCACCGGAAATCCGCTGCTGGAAACAACGGTTGAAAAAGGACGCAGACGATGGGTCTTCCGGTGCGGCGCTGTTCCGGTATCCGCCGCAGACAATCGGCCGGTGGGCTCGCGGCTTTGGCTTTACACGAATTTCGACTGTAACCTTCGTTGCGACTACTGCTGTGTTCGTTCCTCGCCAACAGCGCCCCGGCGAGAACTAGGGCTCGGACGTATACAGCGGATCGCTCGCGAAGCCGCGGAGCTAGGCGTGAACGAGATCTTCGTGACGGGAGGCGAGCCGTTTCTGCTGGAAGATATCGGCGAAATTCTGGTTTCTTGCGCCGCAGCCGCTCCGACCACTGTGCTGACCAACGGGATGTTATTTGGCGGCCGGCGCGCTGAAAGCCTGCGAACGCTGCCCCGCGATCGAATTGTCCTGCAAATCAGTTTGGACAGCGCGACGCCAGAGCGGCACGACCTCCATCGCGGGCCTGGAACATGGGCGCGAACACGCCGGGGTATTCAGCGCGCCCGTGAGCAAGGGTTTCGAGTGCGACTGGCAGCGACCGTTTCGACCGATGCCGAGGTCGAGGAGTTCGGTCAATTCCTCGATGAGGAGAAGGTTGCGGCCGAAGACCGAGTCATACGCCGGATCGCGTTGCGCGGTGCTGCCAGCGAAGGGATCGCCATTACCCGGGCCGATCTGGTGCCGGAAGTCACCGTTACTGCCGAGGGTGTGTACTGGCATCCCGTCGGGGCGGAGGATGCCGATCTGCTGGTTACGCGTGACGTTTTTCCTCTCTCCGAAGCCTTCGCGGCTGTCCACCGAGCTTTCGAGCGAGAGGGCGAACACTCGATGAAGCTGGCAAGGATATTTAACTGCGCGTGACCGTTGGCAATGCGCCGGCGAGTTCGCGGTTGGTCAAGCGCAGATCGACACTACTCTCACGCCGACTTGGCAGATAGCCGCTCGAAGAATCCCTGTTGGGCGGCGGCCTGCCGCAATGCAGCGTAACCGTCAACTTCAGGCGGCAGCCAACGCTGCAGTCCTTCGGCGTCGAGTATAGGGCGATGAACCGGGTTGTCGTAGCTCATGGCTGAGAGCGCCTCGGCAAAGCGGCGCTCCTGTTCCAGGTCGAGGTCAGGCCTCGCCGTGAACATGCAGTGATTGTAGGCCGGGGAGGACCATATCTCCCGAAGGCCGCCTTCAGGCACCAGACGCTCATTGCGGACAGTATTCCAGAAGGGGCTGCCGATAGCGCCCGCGTCGGCTCGCCCGTCGAGGACGGCGCGCACCACGTCCACTTCGCTGGTCCCGGTATCACCATGTTTGCCCAAGTCGCTATCGAAGCGCAGCGTCCGGTAGTCCTTTCCTTCGCGCATGCCATGCTGCTCCAAGAAGTGAACGGGAAGAATGGCTGCGTGTCCGCTGTCCCGGCTGCCCAGCGCGACCGTCCGATTCTTCAGGTCCGGGAGCGTAGAAATGGGGCCTCCGGTAACCGCGACGATCTTGGTCACCCAGCCGAGATCGGTGTCGCGCATGGCGATCGCGCGACAGGCATGGCCGCTCCACGAATCGGCCTGCAGGTATGCAAGGTTTGTGTTCCAGGCGATATCGATACGCGGCACGGGCTCGCCTGGTTGGGCCAGGAGCGCGATCACCTGCGCCTCGTAGCTCTGGAATAGCACGACCTCCACGGGAAGATGGGCTTCCTCGTGAAAATAGCGCCGCATCCCCTCCCAAATCGTGACCACTTTCGGGTTGTATGCAACCGCTCCCAGCCAGATTGTTTTGCTCATAGGCCTCCCCTGTTCCGGTCAGCGCCGATTCAAAAACACTCTCTCCGCTTTCCCAGCCGCCCGGTCTCAGAAGAGCGGTATTCCCAAGAGCGACTTCCCGATGAACTCGCGCAGAACATCGCCCGTTGGCGCCATAACAGCGCCTGCGTGCGCATCGCGGAACAGGCGTTCGATGCTCAAATGCTTTGAGAACGCCGCCCCACCGCAAACGCGCATTGCTGCTGAGGTCACGCCGATAGCAACTTCGCCCGCAGCTGCTTTGGCCTCAAGCACGCGCAGCATGGTCGTCTCTCGCGGCTTTTCAAGATGGTCGATCAAATCGTCGATGCGCGCCGACAGCCCGTCAGTATCAATCTGCATCGCGGCAAGTTGCGCACGCAGGGTAGGCAGGCTCTCGCCGAGGCTCAGGCCGAGATGCTCGAACTTCGCGCTCTTGAGATGCGACGTAGTTCCACCGACTGCCGCGCGGCACAATCCCAAGGCCACCGCCGCTGTCCCCAAACTGAAAAGGGGGAGCACAATGTTTAGCATGGCCGGAAAGCCCGCCCCGTCATCCGTCAACTGAAAATCGGAAGGGACTTGGCAGTCATCCAGCGCAATTGGCGCAGAAGCGTTGGCCCGAAGTCCCAGACCGTCCCAGGGCCCGGCAACTGAAAGGCCGGGCGTTTTCGCCGCAAGAAGATAGAGGGTCGAATCGGTAGGTCCTGCCCCTTCCGGGGCCAGCGCAGAAACGACATAGCTGTGGGCATGACCCGCGCTGGTCACCCACGATTTCTTGGCGCTTATGCGCACGCCATCGCCATTCCGATGTGCGCGGGATATAGGCGCCCAGAAATGACTGCGCGAGCCGGCTTCACTGAAAGCGAGCGTGGATAAATGGCGGCCCGCACCAATCTCCTGCAGAATGGGCGTGAGTGCCTGAGCTGCGCCTGGGCGCGCTGCCGAGATAGTGGCAGTGCCGAGAATGTGCATCAGATACGCCATGGCGACAGAAGCGTCCGCCTCGGCGAGCGTCGCCGTCACACCGGCAAACGCGCGGGGACCTAACCCGGCACCGCCAATATCCGCAGGCAGCATCAGCCCAAGCAGTCCAGACTCACCAAGCGACTCGACAGCCTCGCTGGAGAATCGTCCCATTTTGTCGTTTTGCCCCGCGGATGGCGCCAGCACGCGACTGGCAATCTCCTGAGCTTTCAAAACGGCCCCATCACTAGTCATGAGTCGCACCTCATCCACAAATAACAGGATCAAAACCAGAATTGTCGCCAGGATACGCGGACGTGTCAACAGTGTCGGATAGTTCCCGGTGCCCCAAATACACAGTGACGATTTCATCCGTCAAGGATCGATCATGGCGTCAAGGGAAGATAGATCGTATGAACAGGCTGCCGCTTTTGAACCACCCTCCTGACGAGCCAAGCGCGTTCACACCACAGAGCCTTATGG
>JBAUOG010000742.1:0-2852 GCA_049579625.1 Bryobacteraceae bacterium | reverse complement strand
GGACTGCCGGACCAACTCTCTCAGCTGAGACAGAAGCTAGGCCAAAAGGCCAAGCAGGACCCACGATTCCGGTTTTACACCTTGTATGACCGGATTTACAGGAAAGACGTATTGCAAGCGGCATGGGAACGGGTGCGCCGTAACCGCGGCGCAGCGGGTGTAGATAGGGTGACGATCCGACAGATCGAAACCCAGCCGGGAGGGCCGTCAGCGCTGCTGGCGGAACTTCAGGAGTGTCTACGCCAGAAAACCTATCGGCCTTGGGCAGTACGGCGCGTCTACATTCCCAAAGCAAATGGGCAACTGCGGCCGTTGGGCATGCCAACGGTGCGGGACCGGATTGTGCAGATGGCGGTTCTGCTGATTGTGGAGCCGATCTTTGAAGCCGATTTTCGGGACTGTTCGTACGGGTTTCGGCCCGGACGTAGTGCGCACCAGGCGCTGGAGGAAATCCGCCGACAGTTGCGGATTGGCTACAAACGCGGTGTATGACGTGGATTTGAAGGGATACTTGGATCCTGCTTCATACTGCCCCCTGGTTGCTGAAAAGTTCCGGCTGTGGTTCCACGACTTTGATTCGCAAGCCCTTACGTCGACCTTGTCGAACTAATACGGCTTCGAGCTCTCCGCGCTTTACACGCTGCAACACAGTCTGCCGTGAAAGGCCCAGTTTCTGGGTAGCCTCCAGCATCGGTAGGTACTCCGGCGAGGCCTGCTGCAGAATGCGCGCCCGCAGTTCATCGGTGATTCGAATCCGCCAAGGCGCACCGGGAGTGATCTGCTCGCCGGCGATGAAACCATCGGCCAGCCAGCGGTGTATCGAGGAAGTATTCATTCCCAGAATCTGTGCCGCCTTGCGGATGGAAACCAGTTCTCCGTTCGGGGGCGTCGTGGGCGGTTGGAAGCGCGGGATGTCGCGATATCGTCGTAGACTCCCGACCTGGTTGGCAGTGAAGCGTTCTCCCGTGGCCGTCTTGCGTTCCTGGCGATTCAGGATTCCAGCGATGACTTCGTCTGGATAGAGAGTTGCCAGACGGCGAAGCAAGGAGAGGGTGTCTTCATCCGTGCGCGGTCCCATCGGTTTGAACCGTGGGACCGGAATATCCAGCATCGTAATCGCGCCGCCGCGCCAGCGCAGAGTCAAGTGCGCGCGACCTTCGGCCCGCTTGAGATTGAGAACCACTTCCTCCAGTAACGTGCGCAGCAGTTCCTTACGGTCTCGATCGGTCGTAGTGGCCGCGTCCCAGACCTGACGAATGTCGGAGCCGAGCCGCTCAATCGCTTTGAGTTGCTCGGGGCTGATCGTGCTGGGTCGTTGTTGCTCCCGCCGCCGCAGTTCCATTTCCGCAGCCGCGAGATCACGCAGACGATTCTCCCATTCGGATTCCAACCCGCGGGCGACCAGCCGATTTTCCGGTTCTACGGTCCGGTAACGACGCTCGGCGCGTTCGGCTTCATAGCGAGTGCGCTCCACTTCCAAACGCCACTGGGACAAACACGCGTCGTGGTTGGATTGTAGCTGTTCGACCGAGAGCCGCATGGCTTCGATGGCGGCAGGGTTGATGGCCTCGAGAAAAGCTTGGGCCACGGCTGGCTCGATGACTGTTCCGCCGACGTTGAGACAGTATACGCCGCGTCCAGCGACCAGATCTTTGCCCGCGCAGTGATAACCCGGAGCCGAGTTCCGGCCGCGATAGTGCACATGCAGACGACGGCCGCAGTGACCGCATGTGACCAGGCCCTGCAACAGTGCTGATCCTTCTCTCACGGCGCCTCCTGCCTGATGCGGCCTGGAGCGAATAGGGACGGAGTTTAACTCCGATATTTCCCAGAGCCTTCCGAGAGGGCCGCACGGACACCATTGGGAGGATTCAACCGCGGCAAGATGGCTAGGATCCCTTGTCACAAGCTTGCCTCGCCGTCGCATCCCTTCGGAATTCCAGAAGAGCAAGTCACGCTTTTGCTCCTGCCTTAGAGCTGTTCAAGGGCATCTGATCATCGAAGATAGCGACGTCTCTGAGTACGTTCGTGAACGCTGCGCTATTGACGACGAAGATAGGGCGTCCAGGGCTCCGGACGATGCACGACTTGAAGTCACCTCTTCGAAATCAGACATGCGGTGGCTCTTGACTAAGGGCCGCGAAAGTTGGCAGAGCCCACATATCGTCGAAATAGGAGTGCTTGATGGCCTGGTCACTCGACAAGCCCAGCATTTCCGAACCCACCTGCAGAGGTTTGATTCTATTGGTCGGGGCGGCAAGATTCGAACTTGCGACCCCCTGCGCCCAAGGGATAAGAGTCTGCTCCAAAGGCTCCATCGTTTTTCGCTGAAATCTAACAATTACAACAGTCTGGGGGAAACTGCTTTCGCTCAAAGAGCAACCCCCGTGGTTGGAACAGAAGGGGTTCGGACACAGTTTTGGCACAGAAAAAGAGCAGGTGCGCTATCTCGGCGCAGCACTCGTAGCAATGTCACTGTTTGGCGGGCGCCGCGTGTACCCGCGCGCAGGATGTGTGGACTCTCATCTTGGTCGCTCGCAACCGTGTCTTGATTACGGAAGAGTCGATCGTACGAAATCCAGTCCTAGCTTGTTGATGACGCCGCTCCATTGTTCGTGTCAGAACAAGCGTGCCTAGTCGTCGAGCCAATCCGGCGGGGACAGGCCGTCCGAAAAAGAACCAGATGTGGGCACCGTTGCCGGAACGTGAACACTCTAGCGCCACGGGCACGTGCAACTCGCGACCGGTTGAAAGGAACGCCGATGCGTCCTTCTTCCACGGGTTATACGCCAAGAGTCTGATTACGAAGAATAATCTCCAGCTCCGAATGCTCAAATAGCTCTATGCGGAAG
>JBAUOG010000741.1:0-5466 GCA_049579625.1 Bryobacteraceae bacterium | reverse complement strand
GCCATCGAGCTCCGCCTCGATGCTGGCGCCTTGTGCCGTTGTCGGAAGCGTAAAGTTCATGGTCTGGCCGAATGCCACCGGATACGATTGGCGAACCGTGTCGTTTACTCTCGTTCGGACGACGTCCGCCTCGGCCAGGAATGTCACGGTATCGGACCAGTTCTCCGCCGTCAGTTTGGCTACCCGGCCATTGGGGGACATCTGGTTGGGTTCGACCTTCGTAAACGGGCACGGACCCGCGATGCAGGAGACGCGCACTTCCCGAAGTTCATTGCCATCGCCGGCGTCGAGCGTAACTCCTCCAACGGATGCCTTCCATTTGCCGTCGGGCGAACAGGGCGGCCGGTGATCGCAGGGGACGTTGCCGACGTTCGCGACTTCGAATGTCTTGGAGATGCTGCCCACGTTCAGCGTGGCTGAGACTTTGACCATGTAGCGAACTCTGATATCGGAAATCAGAGTCTCTCGCGGATTCAAGTCCTCGGGCACATCGCTGGCGGCTGGTGTCATCCGAATCACCAAGACCTTGTCATCGGGCGGCTCGGAAATCTCGACGGGAAGGAAGTTGGGGTGCACGACTTTCAGGCTGACGGACTGACCCGCCACCAGTGACGGATGAAACGTGAGCCGGAAGTAGCCTTGCGAATCGGACTTTGCCTCTCCTTTCGCAAAACCACTGACTGCCGTAATCTCGGCGCCGGCGATGGGAGTCTCCTTATGGGGATCGGTACTCTTCGCGATCACTGCGCCCGTGATGGGTGTGGCTTGAAACCGCCTTGGCGAAAAGGTGAGCACGGCAACAATTGCCAGACCGGCCAGGATGCCGACCGCGGTCCGAACTTCCGTCTTCTGGCGTGCTCGCATCAGGACACCCTGATCAATCTTACGATGCATGTTGGCACAGAAAACCGCCGCCTGTCCTCGCAAGTTGAGACGCGGAATCGTTTACAGTAGTCGACGTGGGGGCAAACCAGATTATTCAACCGACTCGCCGCGACCTGGTGCGGGCGATGCTTGGGGGAACAAGCGCTTCGCTGATTGCTGCCGAACAAACGCGCTCTACGAAAGCCAAGCGGACCGTCGTCCGGCCAACTCTTCCGGAGGAGGACGATCAATTCCTGGAGATGCTGGAAAAGGCCAACTTTCTTTATTTCCTGGAGCAAGCCGATCCCGACACCGGACTGGTGAAGGACCGCTGCAATGTGCGCGCCGCCGACAACAGCATTGTGGGCAGTACCGCCGCGACCGGTTTCGGCCTCACCGCGCTGTGCATCGGACACCAACGCGGTTACATCAAGTTGGAGACCGCGCACGATCGCATTTTGCAAACCCTGCAGTTTCTGTGGGAGAAGATGCCCAATCACCGTGGATTCTTCTTTCACTTCGCAAATATCAAAACGGGCGAGCGGGTGTGGGATTCCGAAGTGTCTTCCATTGACACGTCGATGCTGCTATGCGGCATCCTCACTTGCGCACAACAGTTTCCGAACTCTGAAATCCATCGCTTAGCCGACCAATTGTTCGCTCGCGTGGAGTGGACGTGGCTCTCTGAGGACACATCATTGTTGCCGCACGGCTGGTCGCCCGAGGGCGGCTTTCTAACCTATCGCTGGGACTACTACAGCGAGCTGATGATGATGTACCTGCTGGGGATGGGATCGTCCTCCCACCCACTCTCGCCCGAAGTCTGGAACGCGTGGAAACGCCTGACCTTTGAATATGACGGCCTGCGTTACATCGGTTCCTACTCGCCGCTCTTCGTCCATCAGTACTCACAAGCGTGGTTCGACTTTCGCGGCAGGAAGGACAAGTACGCCGACTACTTCAAGAATTCGATTATTGCGACCGAAGCCCACCGGCGCTTTTGCATGGAGCTGCACAGCGAGTTTCCCGATTACGCTGACGACTTATGGGGCATCACAGCCTCGGATTCCAAGAACGGCTATGTCGTGTGGGGCGGCCCTCCAGCGATGGGCCCGATCGACGGCACGGTTGTGCCCAGTGCTCCCGCCGGCTCGCTGGTTTTCCTTCCCTGGACGACCCTGCGAGTTCTTAAGAGCATGAAGAACCGCTTTGGCGCGCGGGTCTGGAGCCGATACGGCTTCGTGAATGCCTTTAATCCTCTGACGAATTGGTTTGACACCGACGTGATCGGCATTGACACCGGCATCACCATGTTGATGGCGGAGAACCTGCGAACCGGGTTCGTCTGGGACACGTTCATGAAAAGTCCCGAAGCCAAGCGAGGACTGGAGCTAGCCGGTTTTGAGGTTTATCCCGTGTCTTATGACGCGTTACAGCTGATTTGATCAACGAGCCCGTTAGGCGGGTTGCGGTAGGAGGTCGCGTTCGGGCATCGTGATCGGAACGTCCGGCACTCGTTCATGCAAGAGTAGTTCTGTCGCCAATACGTGTGGCTCAGCGTGGAAGTACTTTTGAAATGGGTTGCCGAACAGAAGATTGGCGATGGCGAGCAGACTCATCCCCTGATGGTGGGCCATCCAGATCCGAATCACCTCGCCACCCGCGCGTGAGTAATCGATTGATTCGTAGAAACCGTAGCGTCCGCTCCATCCGTATTCTTGCATTTGCCGCAAGTTCTTGACTGCGGCAGCGGGATCCACCATGGTGGCGAGGAACGAGGAATAGGGGGAAACGACAAGCGCTCCCCTATCCATTGCCTTCATCGCCACATCGGGAATCCCGAAGGGGGAATAGCAATGATCCGCGCCGGGCTCGCCGAGACAGGCCGATTCGGAGATACCCCAGGGGACACCTTTACGGCGAGCGTATTCACGCTGGGCGCGGAGCACCGCTTTCATGCTTTGGTCGGCTATGGTGTCCGGATAGTGCCGCATCCAGAGGGCAGGCATCAGGTATTCGAACATGGTTCCCGTCCAAGAGAGCAGGATGCGCTCGCCACGGAACAGCGTGTAAGCGCGGCCAAGGCGGAACCAGGACTCCTGAGGGATATCGCCCTTTGCAATCGCGACAAAGCAGGCCATGCGGGCCTCGGAGGCGAGCAGATCGTAACAGGCCGATTCGAGGCGTCCGGCGGGAACGTCATAACCCACCGAGAGCGCCCGCTTACGGGACTGGTAGAGGAAGCTGAAGTCCATCTCGTTGACCAGCCGGTCGCAGATGTCGGCGATTTCTCTGAGCTGGGTGGCAAGTTCTTTTGTGACGCCGCGCTTGACGCCGGGTTCGGCGGCGAACGCCAAGGCGGCTTGCTTGAGAGTCCAAAGACAGCAGGCCAGGTTGCCGCTGTCGACGCTCGAGATGAAATGCGGCGGGATGTCTTTCATGGACGTGAGGTCGTACCAGTTGAACAGATGGCCGCGATACTTGGGCAACTGTAGTATCCGGTCCAGTGTTTGCCGGGTTTCATAGACAAACTCACTTAATGGCGCGAGGCCCAGATGCACCGCGGCGATGCGGGCATTCAGCAGCATGCCGACATTGGTAGGAGAGAGACGAAGTTCCGGTGAGCCGCCTTCGCGGACATGATCGGGAATCATCCAGTTGGTGCCGGCCGAACTCCAGTCGTGGAAGAAGCGCCAAATGCGGTCGGCGGACTCTTGCATCAGGAGCGCGTCTTGCTTGGCGAGCTTACTGTGGCCAGCGCGCGGCGGCTTATTGAGCCAGAAGGCTAGAGGTCGTGAGAGGACCCATAGGGTCAGCACCGGCAGAGCCGCAAGGAACGCCGAGGGGCGAACCAGCCTAAGGGCGATTCCAATCGCGATCGCAATCCAAGGAGTCCATTCGAGGTAGACGTCAACGCGGGCTTTGGGCCGGCCGTCGGTTTCAGCCTCGGCGGCCGTTTCCCACTCGAGCAGATTCCGCCGGGTGATGAGAACCCGCCGAATTGACCGGGTTACGGCGTCGATGGACAGTAAGGCCTGATGCAAAAGGAACGTCAAGCTGAAGAGAGCCATGGCATTCCCCTCCATGAACGCGCTGGCTGTACTACGAGCCCAGGCGGGCACATAGCGGGCTCGAAGCGGAACGCGCAACAGAGCAAATAGCAGCCCGGAGAATGCCGGGATGAAGAGCATGCCAACCGCGGCCAGGGTCCAATAGTCGGCGAAGCCAGGCAAGACGAACCAGCTGCCGAGGAGGAGCACAAGCATACCCGGCTCAAGCAGGCTGCGACGCAGGTTATCGAGAATTTTCCATTGGGAGATCAGCGAAATGGGATTCGAGATCATGTGCCTTTGGCGGTCGGGCACCCGCGAAAGGGTCCAGCGCATGATCTGCCAATCGCCGCGCACCCAGCGATGCTTACGGCGGCTGAAGGCGCTGAAGTGAGAGGGATAGTCGTCGATCAGCTCGATGTCGCTGACCAGCGCCGCTCGGGCGTAGGCGCCTTCGATCAGATCGTGACTCAGGAGCGCGTTCTCCGGGAAGCGGTCTTCGATGGCTTCGCGCAAGGGGTCCACTTCATAAATGCCTTTGCCGGTGTAGATGCCCTCCCCGAACAGATCCTGATAGACGTCGGATATCGCACGAGTGTAAATATCGAACCCGGTCTGTCCGGAACAAAGAGCGGCAAGCCGGCTGCGGGCCGCCGATTGAATGCTGATACCGATGCGTGGCTGCAGGATGCCATAGCCCTCGACAACCATGCGGCTGGTTGGTTCCACGACAGCTTGATTGAGGGGATGCGCCGCGGTACCGACGAGCCGCGCTGCCGAATCGCGCGGGAGTTGGGTATCGGAATCAAGAGTGATCACGTAGCGGACCCGCGGCAGGACGGAGTCATCGCCGATCCTGACCGGGAATGCATCATACTCTCCGCGCAGAAACTGATTCAGATCAAGCAGTTTTCCGCGTTTGCGCTCCCAACCCATCCAACGGCCTTCCGATTCGTTATAGATGCGATGACGATGAAGCAGGAAGAAAGGCGACCGGCCATCAAGCCGGTAGCGTTTATTCAACCCCTCAATCAGTTGCCGGCATAAGTCGAGAGCGGGGTCGCCCTGTTCGACGGGACGGTCGGAATCAGGCCAGTCCGTCACCAGCGCGAAATACAAGTTCGGGTCGCGGTTCGCCAGGAATCGGATTTCGAGATCCAGAACCAGATCCCGTACCTGGGTCTCATTGAGAAGCAGCGTTGGGACGGCCACCAAGGTTAGGCAATCGTCCGGTATGCCGTCTGAGAAATCCAGCTTCGGTAAGACACGCGGCAGAACCAGGAAGGCGGTGAGATTATTGACGAAGTCGGCCGCGGCTTGCGTAGCAGGTAAGAGCAGCAGAAGCAGGCCGGTTAGAGCGGCCGCCAGAGGACTAATTTTGTTCAGAATTTCGAAAACGATGAACAAGGTCAGCAATTCGATGGTGGCCAGGTAGTAAGCGGTGGGATGACGAAGCACCAACCGGGACAACCATGTCTTGATGGGGGGGCGAGACTGCGCGGCTGCTTCCCGAGTCGGCAAACCGTTGTCCACCTGGTAGAAGCCGACGGGA
>JBAUOG010000740.1:0-1627 GCA_049579625.1 Bryobacteraceae bacterium | reverse complement strand
CTTCTACTGGGCTTACTCTGACGGTCACGGAGACTTCATCAACGGTTCGCGGCTGGTGTACCCCATGGAGGGCGAGGCTATGCGTTTCCTGAACCACCTGGGAAACGTGTTTTTCGCGAAGGTCCTTAGCTGGGTGCTCGATATGCGGATCGGCGATTCCCTGTGCGGTACGAAGCTGGTAACCCGCGCTGACTATGACCGCATCCTGGCATGGCGTCGCGATTTTGGCGACTTCGACCCGTTTGGAGACTTCGAACTGCTCTTCCCCGCGGCAACGCTGGCGCTCGGGACCGTCGACATTCCCATCCGGTACCTGGCTCGCACCTATGGTTCAACTAACATTCACCGATTCCGACACGGTCTTTTACTGCTTAAGATGACGGCAATTGGACTTTTTCGGATCAAAATGCGCTAGCGTCACCCGTCCCGAAGCAGGATTGGAAGCCGCCTACTGAACCCGCTACGAAACGATAAGATAGCTCTTGTGAGGTCGCGGGCCGCCTTTTGGATGTTCTTTGCGGCCGGCCAACGAGTAAGAATAGTGGTTGTATCATGATTCTTTCCATGCAGCATTCACTTGGCCGGCCGAGTCGCTTAAGATGATCTGCTAAGACCAACAGCCAATGAACTACTACGAGGAGCTGGGATTGACCCCGGAGGCCACTCCGGAGGAGATCCACCAGGCGCACCGGAAACTCACCAAACTGCTGCATCCGGACCAGCAGACCGACGAGGCACTTCGACGTCTCGCCGAGGCACAGATGCGCCGGCTCAACTCCATTGTGGATGTGCTGTCCGATAGTGACAGCCGAAAGCAGTACGACAAGGGCGTCAACGCACCTAACGGGAGGCCCCACTATACCCCGAATGCCGCCAACCTGGGCATGGCCGCCAGCATGGAAAGAGAGGATCCGCGCCAGTTTCTCACGAGAATACGGCGGTACGTGCCGTGGTGGGTTTGGTCCACCGTTGGCGCTCTCACATTGACTCTGGCGACGGTCTGGTTCTTTGCGGATGATCTCGGAAGTTCGATCGGCGGTAAGTCAATGGGGTACGTTCCGCCCCAGGACCCGCCCGCCCAATCGGGTTCCGGAGCATCGGCAGGGCCGCCACCGGCCTCGAACACCCGTGAGTCTCGGGCCGAGGCGAGGCTACAAGACCTCACCGCCCGATTGCGTAGCGTTTTTGAGACGAAACCGAACAAACCACAGGTTTCAGACGCTGGGGGACCACAACGAAACCCAGCAGGTTCCCGGAACGAGGTGGCGGTCACAGTTCCGCAGACAACGGTTCCCGAACAGGCGGCTCCGCCGCCTCCAGTTGTCGCAACACCGAAAGCCGCTAGTCACAATGACGGGGCTCGGGACACCGAACTCGCTTTGACCCGCCAAGCTCCCCCGAAGATCGATAGCACTCCAGTCGCTAGTATTCCGGCTCCCCTGGCGCAAACGCCAAGCGTGCCGAAGCCAGCGCCGCCGCCGCAACCCACACCAGCACCGGCAGTGAACTCGCAGAGCGCTCCTGCCACTGCATCCGCTTCGACCAGTACTCAACCGACCGTAAAACCGGTCGTTCCGGTCGCACAATCCGGCCTTGAGGGAGAGTGGATTTACGCCCCGGCCAAACC
>JBAUOG010000739.1:0-4857 GCA_049579625.1 Bryobacteraceae bacterium | reverse complement strand
CTCTTGTGTCGCGTATCAAGTGAGACTAACCTCTAGGTGCGGCCTAACCTGCTGATGGCTGGCAAAGACAGGTGCACTTCGCTCCGGACGCCAGACAATAGTGGCCGAGAAACACAGAGCTCTTCTTGGCTAGATGAGTAAGGACCGTTCAGCCGCTACAGGTATCTCAGCCACCAGTCGCGACGCCGCTGCTTCACGCCGGCGAACCAGCGGCACAAGGGATACATGGCAGCCACTACCGCGATCCAGGCTACATAAACCGCCCAGAGCGAAAAGCCGTAATCCGCCGGAAACATACTTCCAGACATGCTCATCCCCGGCAATGTTGTTAAGTGAAGACCCGCAACGCCATACCGGCCGAACGCCAGAAGGACCGCCAAACCGTGGATAACAAACAGATGAATGACGAAGTAGAGCAGCGGGACTCGTCCGAAGATCAGCAGCGGGTTAGCGTTGCTGAGTCTCACCCGGTCCAGCAAACCCAGCACGGCGATCGCGGGCCCGAGGGTCATCAGAAGGAAATCCAGCGATGGTGGATACTTCATGCACTTCAGGAACGAACACAGCGTCATTAGTGCCGATGACTGAGCAGACCATGGCAGGGGGTCTCCGTAAATGTTCCAGGCGCGGACCAGGATGAAGCCCGCTGTCAGGCCGATCCCCAGCTTCAGTAACACGCGTTGCCGCCGCTGCGGTTCCCAAAGGAACACTGGTCCGAGGCAATAGCCCGCTGCCATAACGCCAATCCAGGGAATCAGCGGGTAGGCTACCGCTATCGCAATGCCGCCGAGCTTGAGGAGTCCGGGCTGGTGCAACACATTCCATACCCACGCGGCCTCGCCAAAGGAGGCGGCGGTGATTCCGTCGGCCAGGTTGTGAAACAGGATCAACGCGCAGCTGATGGTGGCAAGCGCGCGGAGAGGCAGGTGGACTAGCGCGGCGAGGGCGATCATGGAGCCTCCCAGCGCCCAGAGCACGGTGACGATGGTGAAACTGTAATCGAAGGTGAAGTACATGGCCAGCCGCACCAGCGTCAGTTCGAGGAACACCAGCCAGAGCCCGCGCGTCCAGAGGAACCTCGACAATTCGCGCGTGCCTCCACCGCGCTGTGCCCACAGAAACGCACCCAATCCGGCGGTGAGCATGAAGACAGGCGCACAGAAGTGCGTAATCCATCGAGTAAAGAAAAGGGCGGCGGTTGTCCGCGAAAGGTCCTCAGGCGAGAAGGACAGCGCCGCGGAATGCAGGAACTCGCGGGTATGGTCGAGGGCCATGATGATAATGATCGCGCCGCGCAGAATGTCGATGGATTGCACTCGGGTTCGGACGGCGGTAGATTTAGGCTCACGAGCGGCAGCGGTCAGCGGTGACTGCATTTTTCCATTAAACCGCTGTTTTTTGGCAGAGCCCTTGATGCCGCTATTTCCGGCCAAACACCAGTTCGTGGTCGTATCCGGTCATTTCGAGGTAGCCAAACCCTTGGGTGGGCCGGCCGTCGCGGGTTCCTGTATAGCGGACAGCACCTTCCCAATAGCTCGGGCCGAAGCCATGCTTTGAATCAAGTTCCTGATTCTTGAGTGGCGTCTGCTCGGAGAGTTGCAGGCCTAAGGAGGGGACGCTTAGGGTCCAGGCGACGGGATAGGTTGCACCGGTCTTGGGGCTCGTCCATCGGGCAACCGGCTCGAGCGCGAAGTCGGAGCCGCTGAGGAAATGGCTGACGCCCTGGGCGTCGACAAACGTCCCAGAAGAGAAGGGGTCGCCGCCGCCATTCTTCTTCCGGAGTCGATAGAACATGAGCTCCTCGCGGTTCTCAAGTTGAACGCAGAACCAGTCCCAACCTGCCTGGGTATCGTCGAGCTGCTGCGTGAAGAATTCGTGATCCATCCAGGCTTGGCCCTTCAGCTGGAAGGTCTGGCCCTTCCAGTCCAGCGTGCCGTCCGCAGCGAGCCGCGTGAACGAGATGTAATGCGAAGCCTTGCCGGGTTCCGGACCCTTCTGGCTGACGCCGTTCTGGCCGTGAATCACCGGTCGCTTCTCGGATTTGAGCTCAAGTTGGAGCGTCAGTTCGGGGGTCACGGCCTCCAACTGCTGGATCGAGCTGGCAAGCGCCCATCGCACTTGCCAGTTGCCGTTCCAGTACCTGCCGTGATCGAGGCTAACGCCCGCGAGACCGGGACCAGCGCGGTTGAGGCGCTCGGTATGGAAGAACTGTTGGCCTTGGATGTCGCTCAGCGCGAGGTGCGCGAGGTAGACCTGGTCGGGCTGCCAGACGGACGCGACGCGGAAGAGGGCTTGGCCTTTGGGGTCGGTATCGACGACTTGCCGGAAGAACGTCAACTCGAAGCCGAAGGGGCGGCCGGTGGGGTCGGTGAGATTCCCGGTGTAGTACCACCACTCCGTAGCGAAATCGGGATGGCTGAAGTGATCGCGTGGGAATTGAAACTGGTAACCAGGGAGGGCAAGCTTCCCTGCCACCGCGCCCCACAGCGTTGTGACGGTGATGAAAACGAGGGCGAGGGCGATCGAGAGGGTCGGCCCGGGCCGGCGGGACCGGCCGTATCCGCTCGCTTGCTCCGAGGCCGAAAGCGACGTGCGCGGTTGCTCTGAAAACAGTTGATCTGGGGACGGGCTCGCTGTGTCCACGCGGCGACGGGCTTCGACGACGATAGGGGGATTTGTTCGCGCCTTGGGACACAGGGTGCCTGTCCCAGGTCGGCATCCGTTTTCAGCATTGCGGGTGTGCACTCTTGTGCTCATGCTGAGGTCCGTGCTGGCCGATTTCTTATTCCGGCCACCACAGCCTAAAGGCTGTGCCACGGTGCGACCGGCGTTTTCAATCTTCATGCACGACCTCGATGGGGTTCAAGCGCATGGCGGTGCGAGCGGGATAGAGCGCCGCGAGAATGGTGGCGATATAGACCACGCTGAGCGCGGACAAGAGCAACAAGAATGGCCAGTGGAACTGGATGGTCCACCCGAAGGACTGCTTGTTGATGACGTAGATGAGGATCAGTGAGAGCAGCGTGCCCAGCACGAGGCCGATGAGATTGGCCAACAAGCCGAGGAACGCCGCCTCGGCGAGAATAATCTGGCGGATTTGAATGACCGACCCGCCGAGGAAGCGCAGCAGGCCGAATTCGCGGCGGCGGTCAATGACCAACGCGAGCAGCGCACCGGCAATGCCCATGACGGCGACGATGATGGCAACCGCTTCGAGCGCCCATGTGATGGTGAAGGTCCGGTCAAAAATGGCGATGGCCTCCTTTCGCAAGCGCGAATTGCTGAAGACCAACACGCCTCGGCCCGCGATGACATCGTCGATCTGTTTGCGAACAGCCGCCGGGTCCGCGCCGGGTGCGAGGAAGACGGCGATGTTGGAAGCGGCCGGATCCGGCAAATACTTCAGGAGGGTTTGTCTATCCATAACGACAAAGCCGCGCTCCGTGGAGTAGTCGTAGTAGACGCCAACGATCTGGAGTGCGGCTTCGCGATCGCCAAGCGCCAGCCAGATGGTGTCGCCCCGGTGGAGGTTGTGCTTGTTGGAAAACGGCTCGCTGATGACAACATAGTCGCCGGTTTGCAGTTTCGCCATGGCGGCGGAGGTGTCTTGACCGGGCAGCATTCGCGTACCGGCATTTGCAGCGATTTTGGACGTTTCGCCGCCACCCAGCGAAGCCGGCATGCCCTGGAAGGAGATGGCGTAAGCGCGGAAACGGTCGACTGCCGCGATGCCCGGAATTCTTTCGAGGCGGTCGGCAATCTCGGGGCTCATGGTGGGATGGCGATCAGCCGCCGCGGGGCCGGCCGGCCGCAGGTAGAAGTCGGCCTTCAATTGGTTGTCCATCCAGATCGAGACGGTTTCGCGGAAGCTGCCCACCATAATGCCAACGCTGGCCATCATGGCGACCGCCGTGGCGAGCGCGCCGATGAGAACCGACGTGCGGCCTAGCGACGCGCGCAGGCTGCGAAGTGCCAACATCGCTTCGACGCCCATGAGACGGGCGACAAGGGTGACGGTAAGCCCTACAAACATGTTCAGCAAACCGGGAATGGCGATGGCCGATGCAACGATGAGCAGAAGGGCGGCGGTGTAGCCGAAGACCGGCTGGGTTCCGATGGCAGGCAGTTGTGAGGCCCCAGCCGCCAGCAGACTGAGCAGCAGTGCCAGGGGAAGACTCCAACGGGAACGGGTCGCGGCCACGTACTCTTCGCGGCCTCGAGCCATCGCCTCGACGGGCATGACTTGGGCCGCTTCGAAGGCGGGAGCCAGTGCCGCCAGCAGAGAAATGCCAATACCCACAGCAAGCCCGGCAGTGATCGAGCCGAGCGTGAACTCGACGGGACCCGGTTCACTGCTGACATAAAGAGACTGTACGGTTGACCCTAACAGCCTGACGGCTCCTAGCGCCATGAATCGCCCCAGCAGCAGGCCGAAGGCGGATCCGGCAGCCGCGAAGAATACCGCCTCGGACAGGAAACCCGTGAGGATGACTTGGCGGGTCGCGCCGAGCGCGCGCAAGATGCCGATTTCGTTGCGGCGGCGAACCACCGAGATGGAGATGGTGTTGTAAATGAGGAAGGCGCCGACCACCAAGGCAATGTAGCTCAACACGCGCAGATTCCAACGGAAGGCTGCGAGCATTTTGCGGTTCTCATCCGTTCGAGTGGCCTGCGGTTCAATGCTGACGGTTGCAGGGAGTTGCCGGCGAAGCTCGTCAATCCAGTACGCGACCGGGTGTGGCGACTCCTTCGGCATGCTGACGCCGACGGCGTCGATTTTGCCGGTCTTGCCAGTGACCTGTTGGGCAAGCCCTATATCCGCAACGATGGCGTTCTCTTCACTAACCGACGCAGCAC
>JBAUOG010000738.1:0-2865 GCA_049579625.1 Bryobacteraceae bacterium | reverse complement strand
GTGTCCCCAAACGCGACAAAGCTCGTCAACCGCAGTCTTCCTAAGGCCTCCTACCCAAGTATTTTCAGAGCAACCGCGCGCGTCAGCGAGCGGACGCACGACAAAGCCGACTGGGACAGGCGCATCTGTCCCAAGGCGATCACGAATTCCACTGTGGTCAACTCAAGTCCAATCGCCGCGTGGGCCTGTCCCAAGATGCAGTACAGTCGACTCGTCACTCTGTCCCAAAGTTTTCACACAGACTCGTAAGCAAGGTGACCTTCTAACCTTCGACGACGATCAACCCACTTTGTTCCGAACTCTAAAGCATTTTCCGCTGTTTACGGCTTCCACCCCGGCCCGCGGATCACCTTCCCCGGCAGCGCGTTCGTCATGACCCCACCGGCGATCACCGGAACGCCGTTCACCAGCACGTACTGCATTCCGTCCGAGAGCTGGTTCGGTTTTTCGAAGGTGGCGCGGTCGGTAATCGTATCGAGGCTGAAGACCACGATATCCGCCCACATGCCTTCTTTGATCACGCCCCGGTCAGCCAGTCGCAGCCGCGCCGCGGGCAGGGCGCTGAACTTTCGGATGGCGTCGGGCAAGGTGAGTGCGCCATCTTCCCGCACGTACTTGCGCAGGATGCGCGGGAACGTCCCATATGCCCGTGGGTGCGGGTGCTCCTGCCCAAGCAGGCCATCTGGTGCCGTGCCCTGCGAGTCATTGCACACACTCACCCAGGGCTGCTGCAGCGCCAGTCGCACATCCGGCTCCCACATACCGAACACAGCCACCTCGGTCGCGGCATTGTCTTCTATCAAAATGTCGAAGATCGTGTCGAAGGCGTCCTTATTCCAAAGCTTCGCAATCTCCGCGATCGTCTTTCCCTGCAGCGGCAGCAGCTTCGGATTCTGCACCACGCTGAGCAGGATCGCTTCCGCGCCCGGGATTTCGTTCCATTCGTTGTCCCACGTCGTGCTGGGTGTCAGCATGTCTTTGCGGATGCGGGCACGCGTCGCAGGATCTTTCAACCGCTCGATGAGCTTGGCGTCGCCGCCGTCGTGCGCCCAAGGCGGAATGAAGGCTGAGAAGCTGTTGAACCAGGCGGGGTACGCATAGGTATCGGCGCCAATTTCGACGCCGGAACGACGCGCCCAATCAATATGTGCGACGATCTCCGGCATGCGCCCCCAATTTTGGCGTCCGGCCGCTTTCAGATGCCAGATCTCAACCGGCACATGCGCTTCACGCCCGATGCGTATAGCTTCATCAATGGCGGGTATGATCGCATCGCCCTCGCTGCGCATGTGTGTCGCGTAGATGCCTCCCAGTTTCGCGCCCTCGGCCGCCAGTGCAATCAGTTCTTCCGTGCTGGCATACGGCGCAGGTGCGTATTGCAGCGCAGTGGATACGCCCACCGCGCCGTCGCGCATCCCTTCGCGAACCAGCGCCTTCATCTGCTCGAGTTCGGCCGGCGTCGGCGCCCGATCGCCATCGCCGATCACCGCCCTCCGTACCTGCGTCGCGCCCACGTAACTCGCCAGGTTGATGCCCATGCCCTGCTTTTCAAGACGCGCGAAAAACTCCCGGAATGTGCTCCAGGACGGGTCGATCTTGTAGTGTTCGTAGCCGCCTCGGTCGGCCGATCGCATGGCGTCTGTGAGCGGCGCTGCCGATCCGCCTTCGCCTGTGATCTCCGTCGTGATGCCTTGATAGATCTTCGACGGAAGATGCGGATTCACCAGCATCGTTTCTTCAGACTGCCCCAGCATATCGATGAAGCCCGGCGCCACCACCATGCCGGCCGCATCGATCGTCTGTCTCGCCTTGGCCGAATCGAGATGGCCAATCGCGGCAATGTGCCCGTCGCGGATGGCCACATCTGCGCCATACCAGGGCGAACCGGTGCCATCGATGACATGACCGTTGCGGATAATCAGGTCGTAGTTCTGTGCGAACAGGCTCAGCGGAATAAGAAGCAGAATCCAAAACTTCATCCTGCCACTATAGCCGCCCATGTGGGGCGGAGCGGTCTGGCGTCCTTAATCGGCCTGACGTTCGATCCAAAAAACGCGGGAGCGCGCGGCGCGGCGCAGCAGGTCAAAAGCCCGTCGCCTTGTGTGCGGCGGCATTCTCCGCCTCGGAGCAGTTCTCCGCCTCGGAGCAGTTCTCCGCCTCGGAGCAAGCTTCCTCAAGGACTCCTACAAAACGATACCCGAGCCCCGAACGCGTTTCGATGAACCGGCTTTCGCGCGGCGAATCGCCCAGTTCGCGCCGCAACACATTTATGGCCGTGTTTAAGTTGTGTTCGCAGCTGAGAGGCAGGTGGGGCCACAGGTCTTTGACTAATTCAGTGCGTGTGACCAGTGATCCCGGACGCTTCAGTAGTAACTCCAAAATGCGAAACGGTTTGTGCCGGAGCAGTACACGCACTCCGTTCCTTCGCACCTCGCGCAGTTCGAAGTTAACGTCAAAAGACGCAAAACGCGCGTGTTGCATCGGGCAAGTAACTCGCTCAGAAACGTCTTGGTGCGCCATCGACTACACTTCGTTGTCTGTCCACCCCCCTAGACAATCTGTTGACTTTTTTTTGACCGGTCCTCAGCCCTCGCTTTTCGTCATATCTTTAGACGGATTGGAACCTCTATGGTTCCACCGGTGAAGTTCAGCAGCAGGAGAAATCGTGATGAGTTGCCTCCTAAACCGAATATCTACCTTTGTTTTCTTTACCTGCTTCATGGCCGCTGCCGCCTCGGCGCAGCAAGCGCATTTTCGCTTACCCTTTGAGGCGAAGTGGGGCCCGCTCGTATTACCACCAGGTGATTACACCATTCAGGCCCCTCAACTCACGACGACGCAGATGGCATCCGAAGTCATAATCCG
>JBAUOG010000737.1:0-3852 GCA_049579625.1 Bryobacteraceae bacterium | reverse complement strand
CGCAACCAACAGCTTGGAAGGCTGTGACTCTACCATTGAGTTACTCCCGCACCTTGGGAACACTTCTATTCTATGCGTTGCCGGTTTGGACGGTCAACGCGTGCGCGCCACAACAGCGACGCAGCACCCCGAAAGCGAATTGTTAGCCTGATCTTGTACCCTTTTGCAAGTGAGAAAGCACCTATCCAGGCGTGACGAGCAGTCTCCTAACATTCCAACCAGCAGCCGCTCCGGGAGCATCGCCCTCTTACCGCGGTTGGATTTGGCTGAACATTCTCAGCCTTGATGCCCCGGTTGTGGCACTGCTTTGGCAGGCGCTGTTTTCCCACTGCGTCCACGTTCACATTCGTTGGCCCGCGGTGGTAGCGCTAGGACTCTCCACCTGGATGATTTACGCCGTAGACCGATTGCTGGATGCCCGATTGCCAAGCGATGGCCCCTTGAGTTTGCGCCACGAGTTTTAGCGCCAGCACAGGACCTTGATGCTCACGTCCGTGGGCTTGGCGGTCGTGCTATTGCTTTGGACCTGCCTGCACCTGAGGCCGGTAGTGTTTCAGAACGGCATTTGGATGCTGGCGGCCGTGACGGTTTACTTCGCGATCGTGCATTTCGCACCGGCGGAAATTCGCCGCCTATGGCCGAAAGAGGTTGTAGTTGGCGTGCTCTTTGCGTTGGGTACGTGCGTCGCTACATGGTCGCTCGCCGGACACGCTGAGCCAGCGGGATTGCGTCTGACGCTGATTACCCCCACGCTTCTTTTTGCTGCACTTTGCTCACTGAACTGTATCGCCATCGAGTTCTGGGAGTGGCGACAAACCGGAAGGGTCACACACATTCATCCGGTGACCGCCTGGGTGGGCACACGCGTCCATTGGACCGCCTTGGCGATCGCCGCGCTTGCCATCGTGCTCATGCCATTAGCGCCGCTGCGACCATTGTTCGTGGCCGGGATCTTAAGTGCCGCCACTTTCGTGTGGTTAAGCGCACAAAGTGATTCCCTGCCCTTGGGAACTCTCCGGCTGCTGGCGGACGCGGCGCTCCTGAGCCCACTGTTGCTGCTCGCCGTCGACTCTTAGTCACTCGAAGTCTTTGATGATGAACTGCGATCCGATTGCGAGACTCTACCGCTGGATTGAATATGCGGCGTTTGGTCCGGTGCTGGAGCGCACGCGCCTCCACTGGCTTGGGGATTTGAACGGCGCGCAGCGCGTGCTCTTGCTGGGCGATGGGGACGGCCGGTTTCTTTCGCGCTTCGCCTCAACGTATCCGGCGGCTGAAGTGCACTACATCGATTCGAGCGCCCGGATGCTCGACTTGGCGCGCAGGCGCGTCCGCAGAGCAGAACGGGCCGGTTCCGATCGAGTGATCTTCACGCAAGGCAATGCACTAAGGACAGCGCTTCCAGGGCAGGATTACGACCTGGTCGTTTCCCACTTTTTCCTGGATTGCTTCGACGAGTCTGAACTCTCACGCCTGGCCGCTCACATTGGGCCGCGCCTGGCGCCAAATGTCCGTTGGGTCGTGTCCGATTTTCGCGAGCCGCGCCACGGTCCAATGGCCCCCGTGTTTCAACTCTACCTGCGCCTGATGTTCTTGTTCTTCCACTACACCAGCGGCCTGGAAACGAGACGCCTGGCAGACTACTCGGCTTTTCTGAAGAGATTGGGCCTCGTTCGGAACAGGAAAGCAACCAATTTAGGCGGGTTCGTGTTTTCGGAGATTTGGAGCAGAAGCCCAGAGCGTAAATGGGGACTATGCGACGCGCCGAATGAGTCGGGCCGGCAGCAGGATAATTGACTCGACCAGACCAAAGGCGCCTTTGACGGTGATGCCGATGAGACGCAACGGCAACAGCAAGAGCCAGATAATCGGATAGGCCACCAGTGCCAGAAGCGCGAGCGGCCAGGACAATATAAACAGCAAGCACCAGAGGATAAAAGTCAGCATCGTGACCGCCTTAACCTAAAGATACGCGCGGCGTCGGAGAAAGTTCCAGCTTTGATAGAATCTGATCCGTCGATGAAGAAAACCCTTATTGCCCTAACCTTAGCCGCCGCAGCCGTGGCCGCTGTCTCCATCCCGAACATTCCCTGGAAGCCGAATGACAGGAACCGGCCTCTCCCCCCAATCATTCAAGCCGGCACTCCCAGCACGCAGGCTCAAGCCGGCAAGCCTCCATCTGATGCCACCGTTCTGTTTAATGGCAAGGATCTGAGCGGCTGGGTTAGCGCAAAGGGCGGCCCGGCAAAATGGAAAGTCGGCGACGGATACTTTGAGACGGTAAAAGGAAACGGGGACATCGACACCGTGCAATCGTTCGGCGATTGCCAACTGCACGTTGAATGGGCGACTCCCAATCCACCTCACGGCGAGGACCAGGACCGCGGCAACAGCGGCGTGTACCTGATGAAGCGCTACGAGATTCAAGTCCTCGACTCGTTCAACAGCAAGACCTATGCAGACGGGCAGGCGGGCGCCGTTTATGGCCAATATCCGCCGCTGGTGAATCCCAGCCTGGCGCCGGGCGAATGGCAGACCTACGACATCGTCTTCCACGGACCTCACTTTGCTGCGGACGGGTCGGTCACCAAGCTCGCTAACGTGACCTTGATTTACAACGGTGTCCTGGCGCAGGACCATGTGCAACTCACCGGTCCGACGGAGTGGGAATCAAGGCCGCCTTATAAGGCTCATCCGGCGAAGCAGCCCTTGCGGCTCCAAGACCACGATCATCCGGTGAGGTTCCGTAACATCTGGATCCGCGAGATACCAGATTCGGAATAGCCCGGCTACTGGCCGTTGCTTCACTGGCTCCCTCAACTGTCGGGACTCGGCAACTCATGGCAGGCGATCACAAACGCTTCCGAGCCGTCACCCTGAGGGAGCGCTTTTTGGCCTTTTTCAGCACCGTCCTAAACTGACTCAGAGGGCCTTGATCTCAATCTCTTTGAACTCTGTCCAGTAGTCTTGGCGGTGCGCTTGTAGCTCAATGTGACCCGCATCCAAGTTTTCAAGACCTTCGTGCTCCACTACGGTGTCACCATTGATGCGCACCATCACATAGGCATCCTTCACCAACAGCTGTAAGGGAAACCACACCTCGGGTTCAATCCTTGGGTAGATTGCCCTCCTAAAGTGATAGAGCGATCCGGTTGGATAGTGAGCATCCTCCACATTGTGCAATTGGATCTCGTAATACTTGCCGGAAAGGCCCTTCCCTTCCGTCCGGAACAAAACGCCGCTGTTATGTTCACGCTCGCCGCGAACATACATGCTTAGTTCAAAATCACGATACTTCCCTTTAGTCGCCAGATGTCCAACTCCGTCTCCGCGCAATACTCGTCCCATAGGTTGGAAGTTGGGCTTGTGCTCCGAGACGTACCAACCGTCGAAATCCGCCGCTGATCCATACAGTACTCGTCGCCGATCCTTAGACGGGAGTTCCAGAATCCTCAGGTTGCGAAACCGGATGGGATAGGAAAGGCTCGCGAGACCGAGATAGCCACGGCGAAGGCGGTGCCGGAGCTCCGCGTTTTCTTCTACGTTCAATTCCTGGATCAGTTCTCCATTAGTCCAAACGCGCAGCGAAGGCCAGTCCATCAAAATGCGAATGTCGTTCCAATCGCCGTTGCTTTTCACGTTCACCTTCCGCGGCGCAACCAGCGGAAAGATAGAACCCATCGAGTTCGACATCGGCTTCTCATCAACCTGATGGAACAGCTTGATTTGCATACCAACCCAGGTCGGACGACCGTTCTCCGGCGCGTGCAGGTAGATGCCTGAGTCGATCCAGTCCTTCATAAAGAACTCCGCGCGGAAGTCGAAGTTCTCATACTGGCGATTCGACCGCAG
>JBAUOG010000736.1:0-9051 GCA_049579625.1 Bryobacteraceae bacterium | reverse complement strand
TCCGTAACGTCCGTGAATGTACCGTCGTGATTGTTGTGAAATAGCTGGTTCTTGGTGACGTTGACGACGTAGATATCCGGCCATCCATCGTTGTCGTAATCACCGATGGCGACACCCATGCCGTAGCCTTCACCCGCAACACCGGCTTTCTCCGTGACATCGGTGAACGTTCCGTCGTGGTTGTTGTGGAAAAGGCGGTTCCAGTATGGCGGGCCTTCCTTCTTCAGAGAAGGGATGGCCGCGCCATTAACGAAGTATACGTCCAGGTAGCCGTCTTTGTCGTAGTCGAGTAGTCCTACCCCGGCTACCATGGTCTCCGGCTGGTTCTTATTGGGAGTCGGAGAACTGTTTGACGTGAAAGCCAGGCCCGCGCGTTCTGCGATTTCCTCGAACATGATTGGGCCCGCTACCGTTCCTGCTAGTACCGTGGATAGCCCCGCTACAATGAAGGCCAGGGATTTCATGTCTCGACGACCTGAGTCTATCAAGCCCTCGGAATCCGGTATTTGGAGTCGCGTCTGAAGCGCACCAGCGTTCTTGTTTTCACCAGCGTTTGCGTGTTTTTATCCTTGGCTCTGCTGGCAGGAAGGTCGACGTCGTCGTCCAAGCGACCTGGATTTTTGGACGTCGCTCCGCGCTCGAAGATCTCCTACAAGACCAACAACAGCTTGAGAGAACGCAAGTATTTCCCGCAGCCGATGTGCGGCGGAGTGGCCGTCTTCGATTACGATAACGACGGCCGGTTGGATCTCTTCTTCACCAACGGCGCCAGTCTGCCCGAACTGAAGAAGACGGATGCGTCGTATTTCAACTGCCTGCTGCATCAGAAGAGTGATGGCACCTTTGAAGATGTGACGGCGAAAGCCGGCCTCACCGGGGCGGACCTCGATTTCAACTTCGGAGTCGCGGTTGGCGATTACGACAACGATGGAAATGAGGATCTGTTCCTGTGCGCCGCCGGCAGGAATACGCTGTATCACAACAACGGGGATGGCACGTTCACCGACGTGACAGCCGGTTCCGGCATTGGCGTCAAGCCGAAGGACACGCTCAGCGTCGCCGCCGCATGGTTCGATTACGACAACGATGGCTTACTGGACCTGATCGTTTCGAACTACACCTTGTGGACCCCGCTGATCGACTTTCGCTGCATGATGAACGACAAGGATTTCTACTGCGATCCGCGCCGCTACCCCAGCGTTCCACATCGCTTATACAAGAACCTGGGACACGGCAAGTTCGCAGACGTCACGGAACAATCGGGGTTCGGCGCGGCTCCCGGCAAAGGCATGGGTATCTCAATCGCCGATTTCAACGATGACGGCCGGCCCGACGTGTTTATCGCAAACGACACCGAGCCGAACTCGCTGTTCATCAACAACGGCAACGGAACCTTTGAAGAACGAGGCATGGAGTTGGGCGTCGCCTATGGCGACAACGCGCACGCCGGATCGTCCATGGGCTGCGATGCCAAGGACTTCGACAACGACGGCAAGGTGGATATCTTCTACAACAACCTCGCGGGCCAGATCTGGGGGCTGTTGCGAAATCGAGGCGACGTGTTCCAGATCTTCTCGTACCTGTCGAAGGTCCAGAAACTGAGCGTGCCTTTCTCCGGCTGGAGCAACGGCTTCATCGACTACAACAACGACGGTTGGAAAGACATCTACTCGGCCAACGGCGATGTGGACATGGTGAACGAGAAATCGCCGCAGCACGACACCATGTTCGAAAACATCGATGGAAAGTCGTTCGTGGATGTTTCAGAGGAAATGGGGAAGGACTTCGTGAAGAAGGGCTATCAGCGCGGCTCCGCTTTCGGCGACCTCAATAACGACGGCTCACTCGACATCGTCGTGACCGCGCTGAGCGAGTCGCCCAGGATCCTTATGAATTCGGCTGATAGCGGGAATCACTGGTTGATACTGAGCCTGGTGGGGCATAAGAGCGCCCGCGATGCGATTGGAGCGAAGGTGAAACTGACCACTGCCTCCGGCCGGGTCTTGTACAACCATGTCGCTATCAGCGTCGGCTTCATGTCTTCCAGCGACAAGCGCGTTCATTTTGGGCTCGGCCAGGAATCGAAGATCGCGTCCCTCGAGATCACCTGGCCAAGCGGGATCAAGCAAACCTTGAAAGATGTCGCGGCCGATCGCCCGTTAAAGATCGACGAACCCGCTGGGCCGGGCGATCGCCCGTAGCCGTAAACACTCCCTACTCATGCCGCAGTGCGATCAGCGGCTCCGCGCTGGCCGCGCGTCGCGAAGGAATCCAGCACGCCAACAACGCGACCGCCACCAGGAATAGCGGCACGATCGTGAAGATCGCAGGATCATGCGGCGCAACGCCGTACAACACGCTGGTAAAGAGCTTCGCCATTACCCATGCGGCGGCGAGACCCGGCACGACAGCAGTCACCGTCAGCACCATTCCCTGACGAATGATCAGCCGCTGCACTCTGCCGGTTTCGGCTCCCAGCGCCAGGCGAATGCCGATCTCGCGCGTGCGGCGGCTCACCCAATAGTTCATTACGCCGTAAAGTCCCACCGCCGCCAGCGTGAGGCCCAGAAAGCCGAAGATTCCGAACAATGTTCCGGCCAGGCGAGGCAGAAAGAGCGCATCTCGCAAATGGTCCTGCATGGTTTCCACATTGAAGATGGCCAGCGCAGGGTCCAGCGCGTGTATCTCGCGGCGCACGGCGCTCGCTACAGCACCGGAGTCCCGGCTGTATCGCACTAAGACTGTATATCCGGTGAACGATGGATCCTCCGCGACGTCCTGTGCCAGCGAGCGGTAAAGGACAGGCCGAAACTCTTCACCAAGGAAGCGCGATTTGATGTTCTTCACCACGCCAGCAATCTGGTAGGTGACGCCACGACCGGTCACGCGCTGGCCGATCGGGTTTTCGTTCTTGAAGAAGCGTTGGGCGAAGACTTCGTTGACGATCGCCACTTTCGGCCGGGTGGGACTCTCGTTGGCGGCGAAGTCACGTCCGGCGACACGCGGCGTTCCAATCGTCTCGAAGTAATCGGGGCCGGTCATGTACAACTCCACGCCTATGTGCGGTTTGTCGGAAGCCTGCTGGCCTTCCACGAAAAACTCGTCGCTTCGGTTGCCCCCGACTAGCGGCACGGTGTCGGTGTACGACGCCGAGATTACGCCCGGTATAGCCGACACGCGCTCACGTAATTGGTTCAGAAACTCCGTCGTGCGCTCGGGTGAGTAGCCGTTGAGCCGCGGATCCACCGACATCATCAGCACGCCGCTGGAGCGAAAGCCAATGTCGATCTGCGATGCGTTCCCAAGACTACGCAAAAAGAGCCCGGTCGCGCAGAGCAGCACGAGCGACATCGCTACCTGCGCGACCACCAGAACATTGCGCAAGCTCCATGCTCGCCCCGCTCGTGAAAACAGATCTTCGCCCTTGATGCCATTAGCAATGATGGGCCGCGCTGCCGCCCAAGCCGGCGCCATTCCGAAAAGAGCGCCTGCCGCCACACTCAGCACGAAGGTGTAAAGCAGCACTCGCCAATCGACACTCAAGCTGATGTCGAGAGGCACCGGCGCCGGAAACCGAAATGCCGTCAGCGCGTGGGTCGCCCAAAGCGAAAGCACCACGCCTAGAAGGCCGCCGCCCAGTCCCAGCAGCACACTCTCAGTGAGCATCTGGTGGAGCAAGTGGCCGCGCGTGGCTCCCAAAGCAAGCCGCACCGACATTTCGCGCTGCCGGCCAGAAGCCTGCGCAAGAAACATGTTGGCGACGTTCGCACAGGCGATCGAGAGCACCAACAGCGCCACCAGCGTGAGCGCTGCCAGAAACATCATCACCGCTGCCTTGTCTCTCGGCGGAAGGGAACCGGCGGGCTCAAAGCGAAACCCGCCGCCCTTGTCTTCGTGATGAGCTTGCCCCAGGCGCTGCGCCAGCACGCTGAGTTCAGCCGCGGCTTGTGTGCGGGTCACGCCGGGCCTCAGCCGTCCAATCACCGCAATCCAGTGGTAATCGCGCGACACATAGTTGCTGGACTTGGGCATTAACTGGTCCAGGTTGCCGAGTGGAACCCAGAACTGGGTATCGAGGATCAAGTCGAGGCCGCGGAACGCGGGCGGCGCCACACCCACAACCGTGAAAGATCGCCCTGAGAGCGTAACGGCTCTGCCGACAACGGCGGGATCGGCACCGAAACGGCGCTGCCATAGGCGATGACCCAACACGATGACGGGGAGGTTCTCTTCGTCTTTGGTGAAGCCTCTGCCAAGCGTCATTCCGAGTTGCGCAACGTCGAAGAAGTTGGAGGTAGCGGCTTGGCCCCATGCGCGTTCGGGCTCGCCCGTTCCGCCGATGGATGCCGGCACCAGCTCGTAATAGCTCGCCAGCCCGGAGAACGACTTCGCTTGCTCGCGCACATCCGTGAAAAGCGGCCACGAGAAGTTGTTGCAGCATTGCTCGCCGTCGTGCGTGGTGTGCAACGCCATCAGCGTGCCAGGGTCGCCGACCGGCGGAGGGCGCAGCACAAAGCGGCTCACCATCGAAAAGATGGTGGAGTTCGCCGCGATGCCGAGCGCCAGGGTGATTATCGTCACCAGCGCGAAGGCCGGCGTCTTGCGCATCCCGCGCAAGGCATATCGCACGTCCCGCATCAGTGAAGCAATGGCTGCGCCCGTACGAGCATCCCGTACTTCTTCCTTCACTTGCTCAGGTGGGTTGAACTTCAGCCGCGCCAGACGCCGTGCCTCCGGTTCCGGGTAGCCCTGCCGCACATAGCGGTCGACCATGGTTTCGTAGAAGGCGCGCACCTCGGCATCGAGTTCCGTCTCAACGGCATCGCGCTGAAACAACGTCTGCCAGAAAGCACGCATGCGCCGTATTACGGACATGCTACGTCTCCTCCGCCAGCACACGGTTCATGGCGGTGAAAACCTTCTTCCAATTACGCTTCTCTTCCGTAAGCTGGGCGCGACCGGCCGTGGTTAGCGTGTAGGTTTTCACCCTCCGCTTGCCTTCCCCTTCGCTCCACTCGCCGTCAATCCATCCTTTTTCAGCAAGCCGGTGCAGTGCCGGAAACAGCGATCCCGGCCCCACCACGAAGACGCCCTTGGTTACCTGCTCAATCCGGTCAGCAATGCCAACCCCATGCAACGGGCCGCACTCCAGGGTTCGAAGAATCAGCAGATCCAACGTGC
Source organism: Bryobacteraceae bacterium (assembly GCA_049579625.1). Classification (GTDB taxonomy): domain Bacteria; phylum Acidobacteriota; class Terriglobia; order Bryobacterales; family Bryobacteraceae; genus CAJCIT01. The sequence goes on along the minus strand of JBAUOG010000736.1, from coordinate 3,870 downwards.
CTTGCAAAAGATCCGCGGGTTTGGACATGACAACATGATATCGACTGTCGATATCGAATGTCAAGACCGCGGTGTGGAGGGGCACTTCACGATCCTCCTTTTAACTGGATCCGCAAGAACATGTTTACGCCGAATGGGTGATCGCCGTAATAAGGCTTGATCGCGTCGGGAATCACGTACCAGGTGAAGTTGGCCCCGATGCCTGTTCGAAGCCAGTGGATCAACGGGAAGTAGCGGGTATAGCCGGCCGTGTACGCCTGGATAGGGAAAGTCGTCCCGGCGGTCTTCGCGAGCTGATCATGGAGCTCCAGATTGTTGCTGAAAAGCTCGTCCTTTTGGACAAATTCAATGCGCCCGGAGAAGGTGTTGTACTTGCTGAACGGCAAGGCTGTCTCCACGAGAACGGAATTGGTGCAGGTCTTTGCCGCAAGCTTGTGGTTTTGGCCCCAGACAAAGCTGGAGGACCAGACGCCGGCTTTCAGAGGCCGCGAGTACTCGGCCGATGCAGTGACGCGAACGACATCTCCAGGCTCGAGTGCCTCGGGATGCGTGAGGTGGCCCACCGATACTTGGGCCGTCCAGTTTGGCGTAGGAAAGATCGAGAACCGGGTGGACCATGAGTCGATTGAGCCGTAACCGATGTTCCAGCGGTTCTCGACGGGCTCTGCTCCGTGGAAACCGCTAGCCTCAAGACGCAGCCAGCGGTGCTTGATGCCGGCTGTCAGGACGTCGTATGCAATGTGGGTGGAATCCTGCCAATGGTGGCCGATCGGCGCCTGGGGAAACTCGCGCGCCGAATCGCGATGGGGGAACGCCACCGGGCCCAGCGCTGGATCGCCTACTGGTGCTACGAAGAACTCGAGTATGGTGTCTTCGCCCAGAGGGTGCGCGTAGTGGACACCGAGCGACATGACGAAGTTGTGGGGATGCTGGCCATCGACTATTGGCTGGCCATATGCGGTTTCGCCAGTCTGGAAGAGCAGCGGGTAGCGGCGGCCGGTAACGGTCAACGGCTCCAGACTGAGCATGGTCTCGAAGAGAAACGCACCACCGCCAGCCTTGTGCTCGAGCATGTACATAAACCAGTTCGGCGAGTACAGCTTGTCGGAGCCACGCGGCCCACTCTGCTGGGTGTCGTTGAGGAAGGCGGTGCCCATGAACATGTTGTTCCAACCGCCCCAGTTTTTCATGAGCATAGGCATGAGGGCAGCTTCGGGATTCATGCTGGTGCCAGAGGCTTCGTTCATGAGGAGCGTTTCCGAGGGGTTCAATTCGCCGCCCATGTTCATACCCTCCATCTGGCCGTGGCTCATATTAGCCATGTCGTGGGGCATCTCAGCTTTTTGGGGGGTGGCAGGCAGGGTCTGGGCAAGCGTCAGGAGTTGGCAGAGAACGGAGCAAAGCAGGAGCAGAGAAGCGCGAAAGAACGAAGCCAACCGGGGGCGTCGCGGATGGCGGGCAGTAGTTTTGCGAAACGAACCGCAGTTGGCGCAGACGAACTCATCTGCTTGATTCTTAAGGGAGCTGAAGAGGGTCCGTCCCCAATTGGGAGGGGCTGTCGGCGTTTTACGAAACGAAGTCCTTGCGAACGGGCTCCGCTCACCGCGGCTAAAGGGAATGGAAGCGGCCTTCTTCCCGGCGTGAGGATTACGAAACGAACCCGGAGCGGCCGAGGCTGGGCTCGGTAGATATGCAGTCGAACTCATCTCTTTGATCCTTAGGCACTTACATCGATCCTTGACCCTAACGACCGATAGGGTCTGTCCCCGACTAAACGAGGTCCGTCCCCAATTTGGAGGGTTGGCGGGGTAAACAACCCGCTGCCGGTTGGCAAGCGGCCCCACAATTTTCGGAAGAAGCCGACGTAACTTTCGTTCGCTTACAGCGTCGGAGGGTAATCCGACGTCGGGAGGCGAAGAAGTCCGCAAACCATTGATATTATTAGGAAAATAACAATTCTTGATCGGTGAATGGACTGTGGGGCCTGCAGATCGGCAAGAATCAGATACGGAGGATGAGCGAGCCGGGTGGGCTATGGTCGAGGGGCAGCGCGGTGGGACGGATGCCCCGGTCGTCGAAGGCCGCGGCGATTTTGGTGGGCGGAGCACAATGGGATGGTTTGAGTGCCGGATCGAGAAGACTTGGAGCCGATTGGTCCGCCTTGACCCAGGTTTGTCTTGGGCAGTGGGACTGGTCGTGAGAACCGGAGGCGGGCCGTTGGCGGTGGCAGGGCGGCAACTTGACCGCTTGGGGCATTGTGTCGCAGGGGGTCGCCAGACAGGCAGCGAGGCACTGCAGATTGGATAGAACAAGCAGCACGGTGAATGCGCCGATAATTTGCATTGTTGGTCGCAACCGCATCGTGGTCCCTATTATCGCGTGAGTTTTCGAAGAATGGGCGACCGCGCGGTTCCGAACGGCTGGGCGACACGGGCTGAATTCCAATCACCGAGACACAGCCTCAAGGCTGTGCCACGTTGCTAAAGGCTGACGGTCAGCAAGTCTGTGCCGGTTCGAGTCGCGTATGGGGACGAGTCGGTGTCTCGAATGTGTATAATACTGACTAGAGATACACATCAATGCTGACTTCGCTGATGGTAGTGGAGTTGGGCGGACAGGAGATCGCGATTCAAGCAGCGAAGAACTTCCGCACGCTGAGCAGGCTTGGCGTGACCGTTCGCAAGACAATCGATGCGGTGATTGCAACCCGATGCATCGAGAGCGGGTATGACCTGCTGCACAGCGACCGAGATTTCGATCCGTTCGCCAAACACCTGGGCTTGCGTGTAGCGGTCTGACAAGCAAGCAAAAGAGAACACCGGCGCAGTTGGCTGTAGAGAACTTCCACTCAGCAGGCTCTACCAGCCAATCTTTCGCTTTTCGCGCTCGGCTAGAGTCTCGTGCAACAAAGACTTGATGTAGGTCTGATAAGGAAGACCCTTCTGCTTTGCCTGCTTTCGAGCCAAAGCCAGATCCGCTTCCGGAATCCGCAGCGCAACTACGGGTGCCGGCGGCTTTCTCGACGCCTCGATACGATCGATCAACTTATCCTTGGTCAATACCTGTGCGTCGCCACTCTTGACTGCTGCCAGAAGCTCCTTGCCATGAACGTTGCGGTTTTTATACCACCACTCTGCTTCCTCCGCCTGGGTCGCAAAAGTGGGCACGATGGGTTTGGCTTGTTTCTTAATCTGTTTCTTCATCGAGACATCTCCCAAAAGGCCTTTTTGTCTGAAATGGTAGCCGGGAAGGCCGTCACCGCCCGGACTCTGCCATTACGCGTTGTCCACACAATCGTTAACAATCGACCTCCACTGGTCAGGCCCACGGAGCGGTACCGATCTTCGTCTTCGACCAGCTCATAGCCCAGGTCCACGGGATTGTTGGTGAGCACATACTCGAACTCAGTGGTCGTGACTTTGTGAGCCGCCAGGTGTTTGCTGTTCTCATCGTCCCACTCAAAACTCAATTCCCTGAGCCACATCCGTAGTGTATCGCAATGTATACACGTTGTGAACTTTGGGCGCCCCTGAAGAGGCCTCAGCTTGTTGTGTGTGAGCAAAGGTCAGAGCTTTGTGGCACGGGCTTTAGACGTTGATGAAAAAGGCGAGCTAACGAGGTCTCTCTGCCGGGACATGGCTCCAAAACGAATAAATCCGCTCCGTCGAAAACGATCCAGGATCGTAGTGTTGTGCGGGCCAGTATCCCCTCCCTCACGGTCGGGGTTCTGTGCTGTATAGGGTGGCTGCGATCATTCTCATTACCTCCAGCCTTCAGGCTGTGGTGGCAGTCCTCCCGGCTGTAGAGAACTTCCACTCAGCGGGCTTACGTACCAGGCCGGCATGCACCGGGTTCTCGAGGATATAGCTC
>JBAUOG010000735.1:0-11048 GCA_049579625.1 Bryobacteraceae bacterium | reverse complement strand
CAGGTGTTCCAATCGAGCTTCTCCGGCTTCGCTTCTTCGGGAAGCGCCTCGCCGAACGGCTTGGCATCGGGATAATTCAAGCATTGCACCAGCTTGATCTTTCCCAATCCGCCGGTACGCACCAATTTGCAGGCGATCTGGTCCATTTCCATGGAACGCTGTTGCGTGCCGACCTGGAACACCGTGTTGTATTTCCGCGCTGCCTTTACCAGCGCGATTCCCTCGCCCGGATACAGCGTTAGCGGCTTCTCCGCATAGACATCCTTGCCGGCCTGGCAGGCGTAGATGCACGGGATCACGCGATCGAAGTCCTGCGTCACAATAATGACCGCGTCGACGTCCTTGCGATCCAGTATCCGGCGGTAGTCCTGATAAACATCCCATTTCGCGCCACGCTTGGCGACCGCTTCTTCCGCCCGCGTGAGAAAGCAATCGGAAAGCGCGACGATCTGGCCCGGCTTAGGCAACTGGTCGATCAACAGGTTCGCGCGGAAGCCCACGCCGATGACGCCCACAGTGATGCGGTCGTTTGCACCACGCATGCCGGGAGTCAGGATCAGCGGCAGCGCGCTGGCCTTCAGAAAGGTACGTCGCGTCGTGTTCATGTTGTTAACTCCACCTGCTCGGTCGACTGGGGCCGTTTTCGAAGCATCCAGATCGCGAAAACCAGAATCAGAATCAACGGTCCCAGCACCACCAGTTCCAGCAGTGACTCACGAAATATCCGGTCATGCTCCACCGCGGGCATGTTTTGCGAGCTGAAGTTCGCCGCTTCCATTGTTATCACCAGCAGGCGCCGGATGGAGGCAATCAGGCCGACGATCAGGAAAGGTTCGGTTTCAAGAACCTGCGATCGGATGGAGATCCGCACCGTATGCAGAATCTCCACCAGCATCAGGGCAAGAAGCAGTTGATCGAGTACTTGCAGGACACCCTTGTTGAGCGCTCCAGCGGCCACTTGCGACCAAAGGCGGTAAGCGGCGTCCCAGATTGTTGTCGCGGCAGTGAGAACGAGCAGCGCACCGAGCACAACGTAGAACAGCACCTCCACCGACTGCAGGTAGCGCTCCGCCCCGTTACGCAGCCGTTCCCGGAGTTCCGTCATCATCGGTCCGCACCCTCTTGTAAACCGCCACTCTATCGTAAGGTCGAGCCTGCACGCCCGCGCCATTTCGAGAACACACAAAGTTGAGGAGCATGCAAACCTTTCTAACGCACGACCGTGAGGGACTACTGTCCTCACACAAAGCTTTCTGAGCCGCGACCGTTAGGGAGCGCTTTCCTCAACCCCTCACCCGTTATTCTAAGGGCGTAGCCTGCATATCACGACTGGAGCGCATGCGCACATTTAGCACAGTGTACGGCGAGAAGGATTCCGAAGTCCGCCGCATCCTCGACCGTGTTCGCTGCCCTTCACCACGCCGTCTCGAGGAACTCCTGAGCCAGTGCCGCGTGCAAACGCCCGGCTTGGCCGACATCGCGGAGCTGCTTGAAATTGGCGCCGACCCCACCGCAACAGAACAGTTTGAGTTGCTCCGCTCGTTCGTTCGCGAGCAGTGGTCCAGCCCGGAAGGGAGTCGGGTGCGGTACGTAGCGCCCATATACGTTTCCAGTTTCTGCATCGATTCCTGCCCGTACTGCAATTTCTCGGCCTCGCGCAAAGAAACCGCGCGGCATCGCCTGACACTCGATGAACTCGACGCCGAGATCGATGCGGTGATCGGGCGCGACGCGCGTGTCATCGAGCTCGTCTATGCGACCGACCCGGAATGCGATCAAGCGACGCTGGCAAAGCATGTGGCCCGCGCCGTTGCGGCGATCGAAGGCCGGCCGGGCTCCGGCGTCTTGCTCTGCACCGAATACCTGTCCGACCGGGCCTACGACGCGCTGCGTGAGGCGGGCCTGATCGGCATCGTCCAGTGGGATGAGACGTTGGACGAGGACGCCTATCGGCGTTGGCACGCGGCGAGTCCTCGTAAGCGTGACTTCTGCTCGCGCATAGATAACCACGACCGGGCACTGGCGGCAGGGCTCGAAGTGGCAACCGGCGCGCTCCTAGGTCTTGCGGGCTTCCGCTACGATGCACTGATGCAGGTGGCCAAGGCGCGTTACTTCGCCGAGGAGTACGGCCGTGGACCATTCGTTATGGGCACCGCTCGCTTGCAGCCGATCGCCGGCCGGGAACTGCGTGTTCCAAGCCAAGTTTCGGATCGGGCTTACGAGACGGTGCTGATGGCCTACAAGATTGCGGTTCCTGATGCGGGCCGATGGCTGCAAACCCGCGAGACCTTCGACATGAATCTGCGTAACCTGCTGGACCGCGATGTATTCACCTATCGCTGCGGTGAGGTTCGTCCCGGCGGCTATTGCCTGGCGCCCTCGGCTTCGCCGGTCGGCCAGTTCGGCGTGAACGAGCTCGAGCGAAGCTTCGTCGAACGCGAGCTGGCCAAGCGCGGCTTCCAGATCGACTACGAATGGATCCCCGCCTCGATGAACGTCCGCGTCAACCCTGTCAACTCTGCCCCGATAAGAGTCGGCGAGACGCGTGCCGAGAATCGCGCTTGAGCCAGGAGATCGAATTGCGCACGTATGCAATCCTCATCGCCCTTCTGGCCTCCAGCCTCGCTGCGCAACAATCCCCCGCCCCCGTCCTCCGTCCTGAATCTTTCCATCACTACATCGACGCCTTCAATCGCAACGACGTCGAACGTTACGTCAACGCCATCGACGATCAATCCTCCTGGGACTTTCTCCAAAAGAACATTCCCCTCTTCGAGTGCTCCGACAAGAACCTTGAGGAGATGTACTATTTCCGCTGGTGGACTTTTCGCAAGCACATCCAGCAGACTCCCGACGGATTCGTCATCACCGAGTTTCTGCCCCCCGTCTCTTGGGCCGGCAAGTACAACACCATCAGCTGCTCCGCCGCGCATCACTTCTATGAGGGCCGCTGGCTGCGCAATCGCCAGTACCTGGATGATTACGCACGCTTCTGGTTCAAGCCCGGCGCCGAGCCGCGCCGTTACAGTTTCTGGGCCGCCGATTCGCTCCGCGCACGCGCCATGGTCACCGGCGACCAACAACTCCTCATCGACCTTCTGCCGGACCTGGTCGAGAACTATCACCAGTGGGAGCTGACCCATCAGGATCCGAATGGCCTCTTCTGGCAGATCGACGACCGCGATGGCATGGAGCTTTCCATCGGCGGCAGCGGCTACCGCGCCACCATCAACAGCTACATGTATGGCGATGCCCTGGCCATCGCCGATATCGCCGCATGGGCCGGTAAAAAGGAACTCGCCCACGAATATCTCGCGAAAGCTGAAAAGCTCAGGCAGCTGGTAGAGAACAAGCTCTGGGATCAGCAGGCCGGCTTCTATAAGGTTCTTCCGCGCGGTGAAGGACAATCGCTCGCGAATGTCCGCGAACTGCATGGCTATGTGCCTTGGTACTTCAATCTGCCGCAACCAGGGCATGAGATCGCGTGGAAGCAATTGCTCGACCCGCAGGGATTCTCTGCGCCCTACGGCCCCACCACCGCCGAGCGCCGCTCCCCGCGCTTCATGTTCACCAACCCCCACGAGTGCCTGTGGAACGGCCCGTCCTGGCCCTTCGCCACCACACAGACACTGGTAGCCCTGGCCAACCTGCTAAACAACTATCAGCAGAAAGTCATCGCCAAGAGTGACTATCTCGACTTACTGCGCACTTACGCGCGCACCCAACACCTCAAGCTGCCGGACGGTCGCGTCGTCCCCTGGATCGACGAAGACTACAACGCCGATACCGGCGCGCCCATCGCCCGCGACACACTCTATCGCCTCAACGACAAGCTGGAGGACCGCGGCCGCGACTACAACCACTCCACCTTCGCCGACCTTGTCATCACCGGTCTAGTCGGCCTGCGTCCTCGCATCGATAGCAAGGTCGAAGTAAATCCGTTGGTTCCCGAAGGCGCTCTGACTTACTTCGCTCTTACCGGCGTGCCCTACCACGGCACCACGCTCGACGTGCTCTATGACCAGACGGGCGCACGCTACCACAAAGGCGCGGGCCTGCATGTGTTCGCCGGCGGCGTTGAGATCGCTTCGTCGCTAAACCTCGCCCGCCTTGCTGCGAATCTCCCGCAGACCTCCGCCGGCTGGCGTAAGTACGAGAACAACCCAATCATCGGCGGGCAATACGGTACGGTGTTCGACGTAGCCGTATTAAAAGAAGGCGCCGTCTATCGCATGTGGGGCTCGTGGCGGCCCAAGAAGGGCCTGGCTCTCTTCGAGAGTAAGGACGGCATCCACTGGAGCGCTCCAGAAATCGTGTTCTCACCCAACCCAAGCACCGATTGGGAAAACGATATCAACCGGCCAGCGGTCCTCAAGCGCGCCGACGGATACCATCTTTGGTACACCGGTCAGGCCCGCGGCCACTCGTGGATCGGATACGCCACCAGTCCCGACGGCAAAGGTTGGCGCCGCATGAGCGCGCAGCCGGTGCTCTCGCCTGATCAGCCCTGGGAGAAAGTCGCGGTGATGTGCCCGCACGTCATCTGGGACGAGCAAATGAAGCTGTTCCGCATGTGGTATTCCGGCGGCGAGCAATACGAACCCGATGCCATCGGCTATGCCACCAGCCCCGATGGTCTGCATTGGACCAAGCATCTGTCGAATCCCATCTTCGGTCCCGGCAAGGAGAAGGTCTTTGATCAAGCTCGGGTGACGGCCTGTCAGGTCCTGCGCCGCGGTGGCTGGTATTACATGTTCTACATCGGCTTCCGTGACATCGATCATGCGCAGATCGGCCTCGCCCGTTCGCGCGACGGCATCACCGGCTGGCGGCGCCATCCCGACAATCCCATCGTCCGCCCCGGCCAGGACGCATGGGATCACGACGCCTGCTACAAGCCGTTCGCCATTTTCGATGGCACGAAATGGCTGCTCTGGTACAACGGCCGCCACGACTCCTTGGAACAGATCGGACTGGTTCTGCATGAGGGGGAGGACCTGGGCTTCGATCATTAGCTGCGCGACGACGTGGAGTCCAATTGGCAAATTACACCGCTGGAACGGTCAAAACCGCTGGCGTTTCGCTTTTCCAAAGCGTGTCGCAAGGCCCTTATTTAATCCCTCTGTGGCGCTCCGTCGGAAAGCTCGATAACAGTTCTTAACGTTCGGGCTCAGATTCGGCGACTGGCTATTGCGGCTGCGATAGACCAGCGCCGGCTCCGAAAACCAAACGCCAATTTTTTAATCTCGACGGCGCGACAACCCCCATGTCCTCAGTTAGATCGCATCTTCCGAGGCGCACCTGGACTCGACTGTGCCATTCAGACGGTGCGCCGCCTAAACGTTTTCCCCACCGGCCCGCTGGGGTCCACCGCGATCCGAAAAGCTCTGAAACGAGTATCCGTTTCCCCGCGTAAATACTAGTGCGTCAGCGGGTCTGCCATATCATTTAGCTGTCGACGTACTCTTGAGAAGCGAACAAATTGGCGGCACTGACAATGGACTAAGCGGTTCCCGCCTTCCTGAAACTGTGATGACCGTTCTGACGCAATACCGTGGGGGAAACCACCTCCCTAGCATGAGGCGATTATTCGCCGTAGTGGGTCTTTTATCGGCTTCAGGGATTCTCAGCGCCCAGGGAACATCGACTGTCACGCATCTGTCGAACGCCGCCGTTTTTCAAGACTTTGAAACGGACGGCATTTCCGGTTTGGTCCGATTATCGGAGGAGAGCAAACCTTCCGATGCCGCTGACTGTGTAATCCACGTCTCGTTTAGCGACGGAGTCGGCTCGCTGGATTTGGAGGTGCTCGACTTCAGTAGCGACAACGCGCCGGATTTCGTCCTGGGCGCCGCTAGCGGCGTCATCCTGTGGTCCGGCAACCCCAAGGCACCGTCACCCGAAGCTATGCCATTCCCGCTCAGTTCCACCGGGCAGCAAACCAAACGCATTCTGGGAATCGTGCCTAACTTCGAGGCGGTGAGTGCCAACACACATCTCCCTCCGTTGTCCGTTAAGCAAAAGTTCTGGCTTTCCACCCAGAACACCTTCGATTATTCGTCGTTGATCTCTGTCGGCATGCAGGCTGCCATCGAGCAGGCCAGGAACACGTACCCGGAATTTCATGAAGGAGCGGCCGCCTACGGCCGTTACTACTGGCACACGTTCGCCGACTCAGGGGTGGAGAACTATCTTGTCGGAGCAATTTTTCCCTCAATCACGCACGAGGACCCCCGTTATTACACTCTGGCTCGGGGAGGGTTAGTGGTGCGCGTGCGCTATGCCGTAAGCCGCCTCTGGATCACCAGGACTGACGCCAAAGCCTCGACGTTCAATTACTCGGAAATCTTTGGCAGCGGTGTGGCGGTTGAAGTTTCCAGTCGTTACTACCCCCGCGAAGCCCGCGGCTCCGGCCAAACTCTCGAGAGATGGGCCAGCCAGTTGATCAACGACGGTGTGGCCAATGTCATCCAGGAATTCTGGCCCGACATCCACCAGAAGCTTTTCCAGCGGCACTAGCTTGCCGTTGTTTTTCCCGTCGGCGCCGCGTTTTCTTTCCCCTTGTACTTCGACAGAAGACGTAGTATTCTTCCCTGTAGAAGCACAAGGGAGCATCCGTATGCCCGATCAAAGCATTGATCTTCCGCAAGGGACGCTCGATTTGTTGATCCTCCGTACTCTTGCCCTTCGACCCGAGCACGGCTGGGCCATTTCCGAGCGCATTCACCAGGTTTCCAGCAAGGTTCTCCAGGTTCAGCAAGGGTCGTTGTATCCAGCTCTACATCGCCTTGAGCGCCGTGGGTGGATCAAGGCTCAGTGGGGCACATCGGAGAATAACCGCCGCGCGAAGTATTACGAACTTACACGCAGCGGAAGGAAACAGCTCGAAGCGGGAGAGGGCGAATGGAAGAAGCTTGCGGTCGCGGTCGCCCAGGTGCTCGAGATGACCTAGTCTCACATTGTTAGGTCCGGGGGGTGGAACATGCTGAGTGATCTTTTGATTCGGGTCCGAGCGCTATTCCGGCGCAGGGCCGTCGAGTCCGAGCTCGACGACGAATTGCGTTTTCACTTTGACAAGCAGGTCGAGAAACTTGTTCAGTCCGGCTTGCCGGTTACGGAAGCGTGCCGAGTCGCACGCCTCACCATCGGTGGCTCTGAGCAGATCAAAGAAGAATGCCGTGATGCCCGTGGCGTGCACTTCTTTGAAACGCTATTAAGAGATTTATCCTTCGGCCTCCGGCAGTTGCGTCGCAGTCCCGGCTTCACCTCCATCGCTATTCTTACCCTGGCCCTCGGTATCGGCGCCAATACGGCCATTTTCTCCGTTGTGAACACGGCGTTGCTTCGCCCGCTCTCTTACTCTGATCCGCACCAGCTTTACCTTGTCAAGGAAATCGTGCCGCAGCTCGCTAAGTTCTACCCTTTAATGGACGCCAATTTGCCGGACTTTCGAATTTGGCGGCAGCAGGTTCGTTCTTTCGCTGATGTAGCCGTCGCCGAGCCGGCCAGCGCTGATCTCACGCAGGCAGGCGAGCCCGAGGTCATCCACGGCGTGCGCGCTTCCTCGAATATCTTGGCGGTCCTCGGTTTGCAGCCCGCTCTCGGCCGTGCGTTTCGTCCAGAAGAAGATGAGCCAGGCCGCGGCCGCGTCGTCATCTTGACCGATGGCTTCTGGCGACGGCGCTTTCAAGGCGACCCATCCGTCCTGGGCAGAACCTTGACCCTGGATGGCGCGCCTCACGAGATCGTGGGCGTGCTCCCGGCCTCGCTTCGATTTCCTGCCGCGTTGGGTGGCGGCAGTGGCCGCTTGCAGGATTTCTTGCAACCATTAAACGGCCTGCGGCCTTATGAACGGGACCTTATCGGCGAATTCGACTTCGCCGCCGTGGCGCGTCTCAAACCGGGCGTAACTCCGGATCAGGCGCTTGCGGAGCTGAACCTCGTGCAGGCACAGATCGCGAAACAGGCCAACACCGGAGTCGACCTTCGCGCCGCCCTGGTGCCGCTTCAGGCGGAGGTGGTCGGGCCGTCCCGCCGCGGCCTGATTTTTCTGCTTTCCGCTGTCGGCGCCGTCCTGCTGATTGTCTGCGCCAACCTCGCCAGTCTGCTCCTCGCGCGCGTCCCCGGGCGCTTGCGCGAAGCCGCGATCCGCACCGCCCTTGGCGCCTCACGCCCACGCATTCTGCGTCATATGCTCACCGAGACGCTTCTGCTGAGCGTTGCCGGTGGCATGGCCGGCATTTGGATCGCCGGGATTGCCGTAGGATGGCTTGTCCGTATGGCGCCGACCAACATACCGCGCCTTGATGAAGTGCGGCTGGACCCGCGCGTTTTGATATTCGCCGTCGGCATCTCCCTATGCACAGGAATACTGTTTGGGCTCCTGCCCGCCTTGCGCGTCATTCGCGCCGAGCCGCTGGACGTTTTGAAAGCCGCGGCTTCGGCCCACACGGAAGGTCGCCGAACACGCCTGCTGCGCGAGTGCCTGGTCGGTCTCGAAGTGGGCCTCGCGAGCGGACTTCTTCTTCTCGCCGGCCTGCTCACAGCAAGCCTCGCGAAAACGCTGAACGTGAACGCCGGTTTCTCCGTCGAGGATATCCTCGTCTCTGGCGTCGATCTGCCTGAGCTGAGTTATCCTCAGCCTGCCGCTCGCTTGCGATTCTGCGATCGCGTACTTCACGAGCTCAAGAATCTTCCCGGTGTTCGTGCCGCCGGGTGGGTCAACATTCCTCCGCTGGCTGGACAGGGTAGCGTCACAGGTATTACTCTGCCGGGAGCGCAGGCCAATGCTGAGCAGCCCGTGGCTAACTATCGTTCTGTCAGTCCGGATTATTTTTCGGCAACGGGCATTCCTCTCTTACAAGGCAAAGCATTCAGCCCCATCGATCGCGGCCGCAAGGTCGTCATCGTTTCCCAAACCGTAGCCGATCGCTTCTGGCCTGGCCGAAACCCCATCGGCCAAATCTGCATCACCCAATGGGACGGCGACGTTCCCAGCGAAGTCATCGGCGTCGTCGGCGACGTCCGCACCGTGCGGCTTGAGGAGACTCCCCTCATGATGGTTTACGTACCCGACTGGTTCAACTCCATCTCCGTCCCTTCGTCCCCCTCGTTCATCATTCGCACATCGGCGGAGGCGGGAAGTTCCGTGGCGGCAGTACGCGCCTTGATTCACAAGATTGACCCCAACGTGCCCATCACCGCCATTCGTCCGATGTCGCAAGTGGTTTCCGAGTCCGTGGACGCTCGCCGCTTCCAGATGTCTCTGGCACTGACGTTTGCCCTCTCCTCGCTACTGCTCGCGGCACTGGGCATCTTTGGTGTCGTCAGTTATTCCGTCCAGCAGCGCCGCCAGGAACTAGGCATTCGCACGGCATTGGGAGCCGATCTCGACGACCTCCTCCGCATGGTTCTTCGCCAAGGCATGGCGCCGGTGCTGCTCGGCCTGGCCGGCGGCCTGATCGCGGCAGCTTTCGCCGGACGCTTCATCAGTAGCCTTCTCTTCGGCGTTACGCCCTACGATCCGCTGACCATCTCCGCCATCGCTGTCATCGTGACGGCAGTCGCGCTGCTGGCCTGTTACGTTCCCGCACGCCGCGCGATGTGCCTGGATCCGATGGTGGCGCTGCGGTACGAGTGAGTTCGCCGCAATACGTCACTAAATCCACCGGGACAGTGTGCGGCCTGGCGTCTAGTTCACCTCCAACGTCCACCAAGCGCAGTGTGTGGCACAGCCTTCAGGCTGTGGTTCGCATGAGGGGCGGGCTGGCCCAGGAGCGCCAGTTCGCCCGTCCGCGGAGCGCTCTCCGCCTCGGAGCAGCCCTGTGCCCGACACCACAAAGCCGATTCTTTGGCTCGCGGAGGCCAGTGCGATTGAGAAGGCGCTGGTGCGCATGAAGGATGATTGGAAGCGGGAAAGGTTTCATCATGAAGCCCGAACACTTCAAGCGTTGGTTCAATCGGTCCTTTTGGCGAGTCTTCAAAGACCAGAGCTTCCCAATACGTATTCCGAAGACGTCCAAGGAGAAAGCCGCAGTGATCGACAGCGTGTACGCAGCCATCTCTTCAGCCCGCTATGCGCCGAGCATTCCCGAGGCTGAGATCGTAATGAACAAGGGCCATGGTGTAGCTCGCACGGTGCCAGTATTTTGTATCGAAGACTACTGCGTCTATTACTTCTGCATCAAGGAACTCGAAGACGTTCTTTGCGTAAACCGCACCCCCAACACTTTCGGTGGCTGGACCCTCGGCGGCTCGTTTCGGAGGCAAGAAAATGCCGACATCGAATGTGAACTGACCGATTACGGCCGTTATTCGTTCAATCCCCACGCATGGACGCACGCCTTTGGTGAGTTTAACTCGCTGTTGTTTGCACAGCTGGATCAGCGTAGACATTCACACGTGCTGCAATTTGACCTGTCGAACTTCTATGGCTGCCTGCGTCTGGACATGCTGGAACGGTGGATTCGCGAGGAAGCGGATAGCTCGAAGGGATGGATAATCACGCTCCTGTTCTATCTCCTCAACCAGTGGAATCGGCGCAATACAGGGCTACACCCTCAGTCTGTTGGGCTCCCGCAAGACGTCCTGGCTGACTGTTCCCGCATTCTTGCCAACTACTACCTTCAAAAATACGACCAATTTGCCGAGTCAATCTGTTCCAGCCGTGGTGCCCTATATTTTCGCTATGCGGACGACCAGGTGATTTTGCTTAACAGCCCGGCAACCGTGGAAAGCATGTTACTACTTCTAACCAGACGACTCGACCGCTTTGGCCTAAGAGTCAACCAGAAGAAGGTCGATCTTTTGCCAGCTACTGATTTGCAAGAACACCGCTGCCGTGCAATCCAGGCTATCTTTGTCGAGAAAGGGGACAATCAAAAGGCCCCTCATGTTAGGCGATTCGTCGACGCATATCTCGCGATTCCGAATACTAACCTGGAAAAGACATGGAATCGAGGGATGCCGCTACTCAACCGGCTCTTGTGGTCCAATCTAGAATCCTTGCCAAAGCCTTTGTTCAAAAAGGTAGTCGATCGCCTTATATC
>JBAUOG010000734.1:0-4413 GCA_049579625.1 Bryobacteraceae bacterium | reverse complement strand
CTCCTTCGCCGCTCCGCTGGGTGCTGGTTGACGCGGGCGCGATTACACACGTGGACTATACCGCGGCCCGTGTGGTGCGCGATCTTCAGAAAGATCTGGCGGATCGCGGAGTCGCTCTGGTTTTTGCACGCGTCGGCCCGGACCTGAAGCCCGATCTCGATCGCCACCATCTCACTGGGGTCATCGGTCCTGATCGAATCTACGACCGGCTGCACCATGCCCTCGCCGCCTATCACAAGCTGGAACAGGCTCCGCCGGAAAGCCCGCAATCGCCGAGCCACGAAACCTAGAAGCACAACGCCTGTGCAGCCTTCCGCCCATTCGAACACTCGTTGGGGCGTTCGCCGCTTCCGAGTTTTCGACTCGCCACAAGGCACGGGCTTTTAGCCAGGCTTTTAGCCTGCTGAGCCGAGCCGGGTCGCTTCTGCTATTCTGGTCTACGCAATCCAGGTTGCACCCCGTCCGCGGAAAGGGATGATCCCGCCTGATCAAGTCTTTCGCCTCGAGCATTGACTTCTCTTCTGCCCGTCAGAGCGGACATCGGGCCACAAGAAGGAGGAGTAATGTCTCGTCAGCTGCCTGAAAAACCCAACCTCGAACATCTCAAGAAGCAAGCCAAAGAACTGCTGCGTAGCATGCCGCAGGGCAAACTCGCCGACGCCCAGCACATCCTGGCAAACGAATACGGTTTCCCAACTTGGGCGAAGCTGAAATCGCACCTGGAAGCGCTGGGGCGAACTCCCGCGGAAGCGCTCAAAGCGGCCGTCTGCGATAGCGATGCGCCCCGCGTCCGCGAACTCCTCGCGCGACACCCGGATCTGCGCGCAAGGGTCGACGATCCGCTCCCCGGCGACGGCTTCGGCATACATGCGTTGTATGCAGCCGTGCAGCGTAGCGATCGCGCCACCATCGACCTGCTCCTCGACGCCGGCGCGAACGTCAACAAGCGAACCGAGTGGTGGGCCGGCGGATTCGGTGTGTTGGACGATTGTGATCCAAGCATGGTGGAGTTTCTCACCCAACGCGGCGCTGTGCTGGACGCCCATTCGGCGGCGCGCCTTGGCATGATGCCGACGCTGCGAGAGCTGGTAGCGGCCGACCCAAGCGTGGTCCACGCACGTGGTGGAGACGGGCAAACCCCTTTGCACTTTGCCTCAACCGTGGAGGTTGCCGAGTTCCTGCTTGCGAACGAAGCAGACATCGACGCCCGCGATGTCGATCACGAATCGACTCCGGCGCAGTACATGCTTCGCGTGGATCAGAAACGGCATTACCCCCACGACCGGCAGGATGTCGCGCGCTACCTGGTATCCCGTGGATGCCGGACCGACATCCTGATGGCCGCGGCCCTGGGCGATGCGGATCTCGTGCGGCGCCACCTGGATGCCGATCCGAATTGCATTTGCATGAACGTATCGGAGCAGTGGTTTCCCAAGCAGAATCCGCGAGCGGGCGGCACCATCTACATCTGGATGCTGGGTTGGCATCACACCGCGCACTCGGTCGCCCGCGGTTTCGGTCACGAGGCAGTTTTCAATCTTCTCATGGAGCGAACCCCGGAAGACCTGAAGCTGGCACTGGCCTGCGAGCTGGGCGATGGAGAGGTGTTTCACGAGTTTCTCTCGAAGCATCCGGATGCGGCCAAGACGCTCTCGGAGACGGACCAGCGCAAACTGCCCAACGCCGCGCAGAACAACAACACCAAAGCGGTCCGGCTGATGCTGGAGGCGGGTTGGCCGGTCGACACGCCAGGAGACGCGGGCGCCACCGCGCTGCACTGGGCAGGCTTCCACGGCAATGCCGAGATGGCTCGCGAGATTCTGCGGTTCCACCCAACTTTAGAATTGAAATCGCGCGAGTATGCTGGGACGCCTCTCAGTTGGACCATCTACGGATCGGGAAACGGTTGGCATCGCAACACTGGCGATTACGTCGGCACAGTGCATGCCTTTCTCGCGGCAGGCGCGGCCGTGCCGCCGAACGCGGAAGAGCTGGAGCCCAGCGAGGCCGTCCTGGAGGCGCTGCGATGAACAAACGCCCTCTCCCCGTAACCATCCTCGCCTGGCTGTATATCGCGATGGGCGCGATTGGCTTTGTCTACCACCTGTCCGAACTCCACGCGGACAATGCGCTTCAATTCGACGACGTGTGGATCGAGCTGGTCCGGTTGCTAGCCGTCATCGCGGGAGCGTTTATGCTCCGAGGCCACAGCTGGGCGCGCTGGCTGGCACTCGCCTGGATCGGCTTCCACGTCATCATAGGCGCCCTTCACTCGTTCCAGCAGTTCGCCATCCACTGTCTGTTCTGTGCAGTAATCGCCTGCTTACTCTTTCGTCCCGATGCCACGCGTTATTTCCGGAGTGGACGTATAGAGCGGGCGGGACCTCTCTGAGGAGCGGCCGGGCTAACAGAGCACTCTCCCTGAGGGCGTGGTCCGTTACTCGGTCCAGAACGAATCGCTGAGATACTTCATGCCGCCATCGCAGAGTATGGTTACTACCAGGCCGGATTCGCCTCCGTCGGCGACCTCCTGAGCCACGCGGCTGGCGGCAACAACATTGGCGGCCGCCGATATGCCGAGCAGTAAGCCCGCTTCGCGCGCCAATCGGCGTGCCATCTCATAGGCGTCTTCGGTGTCAATCCAGATGTTGGCATCCGCCAACTTCGGATCGTAGATGGCCGGCTTGATCGCGGAGGGCATATGCTTGGTGCCCTCCAGTCCGTGCAAGGGTGTGGAGGGTTGCACAGAAATGCATCGGACGTGCGGCAGGAGTTCGCGGAGCGCGCGCGTGATGCCCATGAATGTCCCACTGGTTCCAAGCGCCGTCACAAAGTGCGTGATGCCGCCGTCGGTCTGCTTGATGATCTCGGGGCCCGTGGTCATGGCGTGGGCACGCCAGTTGGCTGGGTTGCCATACTGGTCGGCGTAAAAATAGCGGGCCGGGTCGTCAGCATAAATCTTTTGGCAAACGCGGATGGCCCCGTCCGATCCTTCGGCTGCATCCGTCAGCACCAACTCGGCGCCATAGGCCATCAGGATCTTCTTTCGCTCCGGCGACGCGTTGGCTGGAAGGCACAGCTTCACACGGTACCCCTTCGCAGCGCAGATCATCGCATACGCAATGCCGGTGTTCCCGCTGGTGGAATCGAGCAGCACCTTATCGGGTGTCAACCGGCCGGAGGCCTCGCCCTCGCGGATGATGTTCAGCGCGGGCCGGTCCTTCACTGAACCCCCAGGATTGAAGAATTCAGCCTTGGCGGCAACCCGGACGTCACCTCGAGTCGCCAAGGGGATTTCGAGTAAGGGTGTGTTCCCGATGCGGTTCAGGACGGTTTCAAGGTGCAATGAGGTGGCCGTATCGAGCATCCTATATAGGTTAACGCGATTAAGTCGACGATGCCTATTGACAAGGTGGATAACCGGTATCGGCTGCCGACGAATGCGTGTGACAACTCCAGCACTTGAAACGCGAGTGAGTATTCGACGTCCTTAGGGAGCCCGACCATTGCAGGCGCGGCTCCGAAACCTGCTCTTAAACAATGGGCACAACCGCGACGCGTGATAGCGTATTCCTACAATGATCGGTCCTTTTCTAAACCGGCGGGCGCTCTTGTTTGGCTCGCTCCGCGCCGCTGGCGCCAGTGTCACTCTAGCCTCGCTGCCTGTTCGTGAATCTTTCGGGGCGGACACTTCCGCGCTGGGCGAGTTCAACGAAGTCGATGCCTTCATCACCGACTACATTCAGGCGATGAATGCACCGGGCCTTACCTTAGGCATGGCCAATACCAGCGGCACGGTTCGGGCCGCCGCCTTTGGCTTCTCCGATCTGGAGGCGAAGACGCCCCTTGTCGCCGAGCACATGTTTGAGATTGGGTCCATCACCAAGTCGTTCGTTGCGCTGACCCTTCTTCAGATGCGCGAGGAAGGGAAGGTCGACCTGAGCCGGCCCGTTCTCGAATACTTGCCGTGGTTGCCTATTCAGATCGACCATGGCGCCATCACGGTCCACCACTTGCTGACCCACAGTTCCGGCCTGCCTGACTCGCTGGGGATGTTCAGCACCGATCCCCAGGCGCGGCTGGTGCAGGGCTTTAAGCCCGGAGAGCATTTTCATTACTGCAACGCTGGGTTTCAGATCCTTGGGTATCTTATTCAGAAACTCGATCAGCGTCCCTGGGGGGATTCAGTTAGCCCAACCTTCGCAGTTGCGATGAGTTTTCTGGTAGGAGCAAGCGGATCGCCGAACTAACTCCATCCCGGTCAATCAAACATTTCCGAAAGAGCTTGTAGTGGAGACCTACCCTCTAGGCAGAGGGGCAGGAATCTGGCATGCTGCCAGTGAGCATGTTTCTGCGCAGCAACAAGCGGATCAAGGATGGGAAGGAACATCGCTACTACACGGTGGTGGAAAG
>JBAUOG010000733.1:0-4941 GCA_049579625.1 Bryobacteraceae bacterium | reverse complement strand
ATCTTCAGCGGTCCGTTCGTACGCAGCTCGTACATGGCAGACCAGGTCGACGAACAGGCCGGGATGTCGGTGGAGTGAAACGGATCTCCTTGCGCCGCCCCGATTCGTGGGATTTGCTTCACCTGGCCTTGGCCCTGCTCACCGGCCTGCTGCTGGTTCTGGTCTTTCCGAAGTACGATCTTCGCTTCCTAGCACCATTCGCACTGGCTCCTCTGCTAGTGGTTTCGGCGCAAGCCGACGGCGCGCCGTCGCGGTTCGGTTTCGGTTGGGCCGCGGGAATCCTCTACTGGTTCGGCGTCTGCACCTGGATTCAGTTCGTTCTGGAGTTCCACGGCGGCATGGAGAAGTGGGCCGCATGGGGCGCGTTTCTTCTGTTCTGCGTGCTGAAGGCCTTGCATCTGGCCGTCTTCAGCATGCTGGCGGGCCCACTGATGCTCCGCTGGTATGCTCTGCCCTCCATCGCTGCGCTGTGGGTCGGCCTGGAGCGGACGCACGGAACGTTCGGTTTTGCCTGGCTCGCCTTAGGCAATGCCGGCATCGATATGTCGATACCCTTGCGCCTCGCGCCGTTCGTGGGTGTCTACGGCGTGTCGTTCGTGTTCGTCATGCTCTCTGTCGCGCTGGCATTGGTCGCGTTGCGGCAGCCTCGCCGCCACCTGCTGCCGCTGCTCGGCCTGCCGCTGTTGCTGTTACTGCCCGCCGTTCCCCTGGGAATTCAGGCCCAGGAGCGTGCGCTCGTCGTGCAGCCGAACGTGGATCCAAAAACCGAATGGACTGAGGCCTCACGGCTTGATCTGGAAAAGAGCCTCTTCGCCCTCTCGGACTCGCTGCCTGCTCATCTGGTGGTCTGGCCGGAACTGCCCGCGCCCCTGTATTACTACGAAGACCGCGATTTTCACGATGCCGCCGGCCAGCTCGCTCGCCACCAGCACTTCTTCCTTTTTGGCACCGTCGCGTACACGGACCACCATGAGCCGCTCAACTCGTCTGTCCTCTTGGGTCCGGATGGCACTCTCATAGGGCGCTACGACAAAATGTTCCTGGTTCCATTTGGTGAGTTCATTCCACCGGCGTTTTCATGGGTAAACCGCATCACGCAGGAGATCGGCGACTTCGTCCCGGGTCACACGAGCAATGTTCTCGTCGCCGGGCCGGATCACCTGGGTGTTTTCATCTGCTACGAGTCAGCCTTCCCGCACCTGGTCCGCCAGTTTCCATTGCATGGCGCGGATGTACTGCTGAACCTCTCCAATGATGGTTACTTTGGGCACAGCGCCGCGCGTGAGCAACACCTCAGCCTGGTTCGCATGCGAGCGGTTGAGAACCGTCGCTTCATCGTGCGGTCGACCAACGACGGAATCACGGCCGCCATCGATCCTGCCGGACGAGTACTGAAGCGATTGCCCGCCTATGCCCAGGTCGCTACGATGATGCCGTACTCCCGTGTTTCAGAGATCACGTTCTACACCCGCCATGGCGACTGGTTCGCGTGGAGTTGTCTCGCAGTTGGGTTAGCTGCGTCACTACAAACTAAGCTGGTCGGGCGGAGGAACAATTAGCGAACAAAGATCTTGGGCGCAAAGCCTAACTGGCTCATGTTGTAGTATTTCCTCAGTCGGCATGAAGCTGCCGCCCGATGAACTCGCGCTGTATCGAGGTATCGATGAAATTCTGTGGAACGACTGGGACCCGATCGGGGTTTCGCGCTTTGAGGACGCTCCGCGCGACGAATACTGCGGCTATTCTGCCGACCGTGTTCCAACTGGCGCGCAGAGGTGCCCTTCCTTCCGAAATAGCCGAATATCTTTGCACGGTCGTGACACAGCACATGGGCCTCTCTTCGTCGGTCGAGATGGAAATGCCCGTCGCCGAGAAGGTCCGTTTGCTGAAGCTGTCATTGTTGCCTGAAAAGGCGTAGCTTCACGACACAGGAACAGCAAACACGTTGGAGAAACGCCAATCCATTTAACGGCCCGGCCTCATCCTTACTTCGCCAAACCCGCGCCGTCCTTCTTCAGCAGATCCCGAATCTCGGTTAACAATTGTTCCGTCGGCGTTGGGCCCGGTGGAGGAGGTGGCGGAGGAGCCGGAATGAATCTCGCCATGTAGCGAACGATGAGAAAGATGACGAACGCGATGATAAGGAAGTTGATCGTAAAGTTGATGAAGTTGCCGTAGTTGATGGTGGCAACCCCCGCTGCTTTCGCGGCCGCCACGGTCGGATAAGTCTTTCCGTCAAAAGCCCAGTTCATCTCCTTGAAGTCCACGCCCTTCGTCAATTGGCCGATCGGCGGCATGATGATGTCGTTCACCAGCGAATTGACGATCGCTCCAAACGCGCCACCTATGATGACGCCAACCGCCAAGTCCACTACGCTGCCACGCATGACAAACGCCTTAAAATCACTAGCAAAACTCATCATTCCTCCAATTCTTGCCACTCGGCTTCACTTGTTATGGACGTCACCGTCGCCAGCAACCGACGATATCAGAAACCACCGAACGGAGGCAAAACCTAAGTGAATCCCGAACGCCGGTCGCGGCCACGCAGTATCCTACGCCCATGAAGAGCATCCGCTTCGTTACCCTGCTCTGGCTGCTATTCGTCAGTCCGGCTTTCACGGCCTCCTCTGCCGAATCATCCATCCGGGCTGTCCTGAATACCCAAGTAGACGCATGGAATAAGGGAGACCTATCAACTTTTGTGACGACCTATGCGGACGACTGCCTCTTCGTCGGCAAGCAAGTCGTGCGAGGCCGGCCCGCGGTGTTGGCCCGCTATCAGAAGAGCTATTCCAATGCCGCCGCCATGGGCAAGCTCGAGTTCACCGATCTAGAAGTGCATGAAGTGGATCCGCAGGTTGCACTGGTCATTGGTCACTTTCATTTGGCGCGAACCGTGGAGGGTGGTGGCGATGCGCAGGGTGTTTTTAGCCTGGTCTTCCACCGCATCGACGGAGCGTGGCAGATCGTGCTCGATCACACCAGTTGAGACAGGTTTCCAAGGTGGGAATAGACGTCCCCGGCGTCTTTCTTTCCTCTTTGGCGTAACCTGAGAAAAGGAGCGGTTCATGGCAAGCGCAACCCTTGATTGGTCACAATGCCCCGCCGTGGAAAGCGTCCCCGGCAAATTAGGCGGAGCATGGGTGTTCAGAGGCACTCGGACACCCGTTTCAACGGTGTTTGAGAACCTTCAGGACATGGGCGTTGACGAACTCATGCAGGAGTTCGGCGTCACGCGCGAGCAGGTTCAAGCCGTCCTGCAGTTCGCGGCGCAGAGCGCGGAAGCGCCGGCGCCTCACCGCTAAATATTGGTTCTGTTTGATAACAGCACACCGCGTACCCTTGCCCGTTATTTGCTTGAATATCATGCGATCACGGAAGCCGTGCCCGAGGCTGGGGGCAAATGGAGAACGGCGATTCGCTAAACGAGGCGGAAGCCGCCGGGTTCGAGGTCTTCGTTACTGCAGACAAGAATATTGGTTATCAGCAGAAACTCACAGGCCGCAAGATTGCCATCGTGGTGCTGGGTCAGGGACGCTGGTCTCTTATCCGACCATATGCCGCGCAAGTTGTCGCAGCAGTGAACGGAGCAACAGCCGGCAGTTATACCCTGGTGGACATACCGTTCAAGAAAACGAAGGGCTGAGTTTCACAGAAAGTAAGCTCTGCCTCGGCGCGGGGACCAGTCGATCGCATATCACGATTTATACTGAACACTATGCCGACCTCCAATATTGACCGCGAGCTTGGATTCAATACTCGCGCCCTTCACGCTGGGTACGACCCCGATCCAACTACGCATGCGCGTGCGGTCCCCATCTATCAATCGACTTCCTTCACCTTCGAAGACACCGAGGATGCCGCACAGCTCTTCGCATTGCAGAAGTTTGGCAACATCTACACCCGCATCATGAACCCCACCACGGCGGTTCTTGAAGCCCGTGTCGCGTCGCTCGAAAATGGCGTCGCCGCTCTGGGGCTTTCAAGCGGACAGGCCGCACAGTTTCTTGCAATCACTACCATTGCCGCGCCAGGCGACCATATTGTGTCCGCGAGCACTCTGTACGGAGGCACATTCACCCAATTCGACGCGACCTTACGCCGGCTCGGCTATGACTTCACGTTTGTAGAGCCGGACGATCCCCAGAACTTCCGCAACGCGATCACACCCAAGACACGGATCCTATACGGCGAAACCATCAGTAACCCGCGCAACAACATTCTCGACATCGAGGCTGTTGCAAAAATCGCTCACGAAAACGGCGTACCGCTGATGGTCGACAATACCTTTGCCACGCCCTACGTAACCCGGCCCATCGATTACGGCGCCGACGTCGTCGTACATTCGCTGACCAAGTTCATGGGCGGACATGGCAACTCAATCGGCGGCATCATCGTCGACAGCGGCAAGTTTCCCTGGAACAACGGAAAGTTCCCCGGCTTCACAGAGCCGTCGCGCGCTTATCACGGAATGAACTTCTGGGCGACATTCGGCGCAATCAGCTTTATCATCAAAGCTCGGGTCGAAGGCCTCCGCGATGTCGGCCCCTGCGTCAGCCCGTTCAACGCTTTTCTATTCCTGCAGGGAATCGAGACCCTGGGCATGCGCATGGACCGGCATCTGGAAAACACGCTTCACGTTGCTACGTACCTCGAAAGCCACGAATCCGTGACGTGGGTCAAGTACCCAGGTCTCGCCTCGAGCAAGTATCATGCGCTCGCTCAGAAATACACACCGAAGGGCGCAGGCGCCGTCTTTTCGTTCGGCGTGAAAGGGGGCTATGAAGCCGCTAAGAAAGTCATCAACCACTTGAGGATTTTCTCGCACCTCGCTAACGTCGGCGATGCCCGAAGTCTGGTCATTCAACCCGCTTCGACCACTCACCAGCAACTACCTGCCGCCGAGCAGGAAGCCGCCGGCGTAACACCGGACATGAT
>JBAUOG010000732.1:0-4434 GCA_049579625.1 Bryobacteraceae bacterium | reverse complement strand
GGCCTGCTTTGCTTATCCGTTGTTCGTGATATGGCCATTCCGGCGCCATGGTGCGCGGGAGTTGGCGGTGGCGCTGGCGCTAAAGCAAGCGGCGCCGGTGGTGACGATTCTGTGCGCCGCCATCGCCGTGATTTGTCTGATCGCGTTCTGGCGCCGTTATCCGGTCGGACGGCGGGTTCTGGCGACGTTGTTCGCGCTAGTGGCGTGCGGTTCTATCTGGCTGGCGCGATTCAATGTGTACGAAATCATGTTTCATCCGATGGGGACTCCGGCTGTGGAAGCGGCGCAGACCGCTAAGATTGACCCCGACGACATGGTGCTGGCGGTGAACGTGAATCATAGTGCGCGCGCCTATCCGATTCGCACTATGGGGTATCACCACATTGCCAACGATTGGGTGGGCGGCGAGCCGATCGTCGCCACCTATTGAACGCTCTGCCACACCGGTCTGGTGTGGAAGCGGACGGTGGAGGGCCGAATCCTCACATTCCACCTGGCGGGCATCAATAACCAGAACTTCCTGATGCGGGATGAGGAGACCGGCAGCTACTGGCAACAGATCAGCGGCCGGGCGGTTTCCGGGCTGCTGGCCGGCAAGCAACTGGAACTGGTGCACTCGGACGAATTGACGTTTGCGCTCTTTCGCAGCGAGCAACCCGATGGGTTCGTTCTGAAACCGGTCGCGAAGTTTTCCAAGGACTACGAGGACAAAGACTGGGATGTGAAGATGGCCAAGGCGCGCACGGTGCTCGACTTTCCGGGATCCGGGCTGAAGCCGCGGGAGTTGCTGTTAGGCATTCAGGCGGGCGGGGCCAGCCGGGCGTATCCGGTGAACGTTGTGCTGGCGGAGAAACTGGTGCAGGACCGGGTGGGAACGGTTCCGCTACTGCTGGTGGTTGGGCAAGACGGCAAATCCATTCGCGCGTTTGAAGCGCGCTGGGCTGGCGCGGGCGCCCCACCGGACTTTTATCGCAACAGCGACGTGGCTGTCGTGGATCCGAAGGCGCTGGCCGCCAAGAACGCCGACGTTCCCATCATGATGGACTCCACCACCGGCAGCGGTTGGAGTTTCCAAGGCTGCGCAGTGTCCGGCCCCATGCAGGGAACGTGCCTCAAGCCGGTGGCGATGCTGAAAGACTACTGGTTCGACTGGCGCAACTATAACCCGAAGACCACCGTGTACAAGAAATAGCGCGGGCGGCCACGAAATAGCACGACCCACAGCCGCCGCCAAGTACACTCTTCTTAGTGCCTACAGCCACCGCCGCCGGCCAGACCATCACACTCGCCCGACGGCTGGGGCTCTTCGACGCCATCATGATCGTGATGGGCGGCATTGTGGGATCCGGCATTTTCATCAACCCGTACGTGGTGGCGCAACACGTACACACGCCGTTCCTGATTCTTGGCTGCTGGGTGTTTGGCGGATTCGTGGCGCTGGCCGGCGGCTTCATTTATGCCGAGCTGGCAGTACTGCGGCCTGATCTCAACGGGCAATACGCGTACCTCCGGGAAGCCTTCCATCCGGCCGCGGGCTTCAGCTACGGCTGGGCGCTGCTGTTGGTGATCCAGACGGGCGGGATGGCAGCAGTCGCGGTGGCCTGTGCGCATTACGCGCGGGAAGTGACCGGGATTCCGCTGGGCGACAGCCCGTTTGCGATTCTCATTCTCGCGTTTCTGACGATCGTGAATTGCCTGGGCGTGCGAAGCGGCAGCACGCTGCAGAGTCTCCTGATGATTCTCAAGATTGGCGCCATCGCGACGCT
This sequence comes from Bryobacteraceae bacterium, assembly GCA_049579625.1. GTDB lineage: Bacteria > Acidobacteriota > Terriglobia > Bryobacterales > Bryobacteraceae > CAJCIT01. Next base: position 2,668 of record JBAUOG010000732.1, on the reverse strand, counting down.
AGTGTTCGCGGGCTTCGCGTGGGGGCACGGAGAGGCGCTGCACTTAACGCCGCTGATCGGGCAGCCGGTTTCGCTCACGCTGGTGGCTGCGATCGGGGGCGCACTGACGCCCGTGCTGTTTTCGTACGGCGGCTGGCAGTGCGCGAGCTTCATGACGAGCGAGATGAAAGACCCGCGCCGAGATCTCTCCCGCGCGATGGTGCTGGGCGTCCTGGGTGTCATTGCTCTCTATTTCTCCGTGAACATGGTCTGCCTTGCGACCCTCGGCCCCGACGGCTTGGCCAATACGGGAACGCCGGCGTCCACCGTGATGCAGCGGGCGTTGGGAGCACGAGGGGCGTTTTGGATGGCCATGGCGATCGCCATCTCCACCTTTGGTTTTCTAAGCCACGGAATGCTGACGGCGCCGCGCGTCTATTACGCTATGGCGAAGGACGGGTTGTTTTTCTCCAGCGTCGGCTGGCTCTCGGCGAAGACGCGAGTGCCGGTGGTTGCAATTACCATGCAGGGCGTGTTCGCCTCGGTCATTGCACTGTCCGGACGCTACGAGCAGATTCTCAGCTACGTGGTTTCGATCGACTTCATCTTCTTCGGCCTGACGGCAGCAACGTTGTTCGTGTTCCGCCGCCGTACAACTGAGCAGCAGGCCTATAAGACACCGGGCCATCCGTACACGACCATTTTCTTTATCGCTTCGTGCTGGTTGGTAGTGATCGGCACCTTCATTAATTACCCGCGCAATAGTTTTGCCGGCTTGGGCTTGCTGTTTCTCGGCATACCCGCTTTCTACTTTTGGCAAAGGAGACGAACTCTTTGACGATCCCCCGACGAGTGATGAGTTCCCCGTACATGCAGTGGGCTAAGACCCAATCGCATACCAGGTTCAACATGGCCACCAGCGGCGTGAAGCATTACCCGCTGAGCGGGCTTCCGGTCCGGTTGGATGAGCTTGCGATTTCGGGGCCGAGCTACTACGGATTTCCGCCGCTGCAAGAGGCGCTGGCGAAGAAGTGCCAGGTAGACGCAAAGTGCGTGGTGGCCCCGACCGGCGCGTCGATGGCGAACCATCTCGCCATGGCGGCGGTGCTTGAGCCCGGCGACGAAGTGCTCATCGAAGAACCAACCTATGAGCTCTTGACGGACGCGGCGGGATATCTTCAGACCAATATCAAACGTTTTCCCCGGCACTTCGAAGCAGGCTTCGCGCTGGACGTGGCTGAGATCGAACGCGCCATCACGCCGCGCACACGATTGATCGTGCTGACCAACCTGCATAATCCGAGCAGTCAATACACCCCGCCGGACGTGATGAAACAGGTTGGTGAACTGGCGCGTTCGGTGGGCGCGCGCGTGCTGGTTGACGAGATCTATTTGGACGCTTTGTTCGAATCGGCGCCTGCTTCGGTGTTCCATCTCGGGAGCGAATTCATTGCCACGAGTAGCCTGACCAAGGTCTACGGGCTCAGCGGATTGCGCTGCGGATGGGTGCTGGCCGAGCCGGAATTGTGCAAGCGCATGTGGCTGCTCAACGACCTGTTCGGCGTGATTCCAGCCCACACCGCCGAATTGTTGAGCTGCATCGCACTGGCGAATCTCCCGACGGTCGCCGCTTGGGCGAAGCAGCTACTGACCGAGAACCAGAAACTGCTCAATGAGTTCTTGGCGGCGACGCCGCAGGTTCAGAGTGCACCGCTCACTGCGGGTACGGTGGTTTTCCCGCATACCGATCTACCCGTTGGGGACTTCTGCCGGTTCTTACGTGAGCGATACGAGGCGAGTGTTGTGCCGGGCCACTTCTTCCGACGAAAACAACATTTCCGAATTGGCATTGGCGGGGACACCGAGCCGTTGCGGGAGGGGTTGGAGCGCTTGCATGATGGACTGGTGAGCTTTGGATGTTAGTCGCAAATCGCTGCGAGATCCGGATTTTCGGCAAACCTGAACAGAGTTATGAGTTGGGACTGAGTTACCCGATCAGTTGACAGTTCGAGGCTGGATAATTCGTCTCGCCGGAACCAACGCGCCCCCTCGGTCTCCGCAGTTTCCTGCAGCAGTTCCCCGCCCTCCACTTCACAACGGATAAAGACCTTGTAGACGTACCACGGCTGGAGAGGATGAGTATGCTTCCGCTTGTCGAGAAGGGCCAGCAGGCGCATCGGCCTGACGATGAGTCCAGCTTCCTCCTGGGTTTCCTTCACCGCGACCTCGAACGGTGTACAGCCGACATCGGCCCATCCTCCCGGCAGCGTCCACCTTCCCTGGTCCAGTTTTTCTTTGACCAGCAGTATCTCGTCTATCCCGCGAAATAGTACGGCCCTGATGTCAACCTTCGGCGTCTGATATCCAGTTTCAGAAGCGAAGACGCGAATGATCTTTTCGTACGGCTCGTCGGTAAGCTCCTCGAGCAGCCTGGCGCTGAGCGTTCGGACTTCCTGGTAGCGTTCGAGGTCGTATGCGTTAGTGGCGTATTCGATTCCACTCTGCGCAATCGCCTGCAGCCGCTGGATGCAAAGCAGTAGTTTGCTTGGTTCCATGTTTCAATCATGACTTGCAGGGAGCTGCGGGACCACAACCTGAAGGTTGTGCCCCGGCGCAAGCAATCATGACGTGCTCATCCGCTTGCTGACGCGCGCGGTTCTGTGCTGGCGTATCGGCTACACGTGGAAAC
>JBAUOG010000731.1:0-3186 GCA_049579625.1 Bryobacteraceae bacterium | reverse complement strand
GAGCTCGCGCAGTGGGTCTTGGCCCCTGAAACACGAGAGACCCACTGATTTGGGCTAGGCGGCGGGATCTGAGAGGTCACTTTTCCGATAAGCCCACATATCGTTGCGTTTGTCAACTTGATTTGGCCCCTTTTGATGCTCTGATCTGGCCCCACCTGGTATTTGCCTAATTCTTCCCGTTTTGGCCCTGACGGAAGGAGCCCGTAGGGCGACTAGAGTTAGGGCCAAAACGGTTCGCCGTCGCCATCCTTATGGCGGATTCCGGCGTTGCCTATCCGCCCGGCCGTCGCTAAAAAGGCGACTCCGGCTCGTTACCCTCTGGATCGAACATGTGTTCAAACGGCAGACGCTCCGTCGCCCTGCTGGATCCCAGCGCGACCTGAAACTCGGTCGGGTCGCCGCCCAGGCAATCCAGTCTCACAACCTGGGCCAGCCTGCTTTCCACCCAACGCCGCCCTTCGTCATGGCTGTGCTCGGCCTGATGACCGATCTCCAGCGCCCGCTGGAATGCCGCTTCGCGATCTTCACTCAGGAAGATGTGCACCGCCTCCTCCCATTGGCGTAGCCCTTCTTTGCCCTCCACCATCACGGCCCAACGAAGGTGCGCGTAATACCACTGCTGCCGGTTCATGCCTTGCCGCCTTTCTTCGCCAGCGTTCTCCGGAACCGGTAGGATTCGTCCCCGGTTTCAATAATGTTGGCCTGGTCCGTCAACCGGTCCAGCATAGCCTTGCATAACCGCGCATTGGGAAACTTGGTGGTCCATTCGGAGAAGGGTAAATTCGTTGTCACGATCACCGCCGAGCGCTCGGCGCGTCCTGCGATGACCTGAAACAGCAGCTCCGCCGCGGCATCCGGCATGACCACGTAACCCAGCTCATCAATCACGATCAGGTCGTAGCGCGTCCAGCGATTCCGCACGCGCGTTAGTTCCAACTGATTCTTGGCTTCGATCAGCTCGGTCACCATTTCCGCCGCCGTCGTAAACCTCACCCGCTTGTGCTGCCGGCAGGCGGCCACCGCCAACGCGGTTGCCAAGTGCGTCTTCCCCGTCCCCGTTTCGCCCAGAAAAATGACTGGCTCCTTGCGCGTCAGGTACCCGCCCTCGCTCAGATTCCTCATCACCGCCACTGAAATATGCGGCACCACCTGGAAGTCGAACTCCTCCAGCGTCTTCACCGCCGGAAAGCGCGCTTCCTGGATCCTCCGCGTCATCGCCCGGTGATCGCGTTCCTCTACTTCCGCTTCCAGCAGCGCCTCCAGATAACTCAGGTGCGATTGCTTTTCTTTCACCGCCTCTTCGGCCAGGCGCGCAAACTGATCGCCCAGCGTGGGCAACCGCAGTTGTTTGGCATACTGCTGGATGGCCGCCTGCAGGACCGGCTTGGTGGCGCTCATTGAATCACCTCCGTCGCCGGCCAGTTCGGCCGTAACCGTTCGTAGTTTTCCAGACTCGGCTGCGGCCGGTCATAACGGCTCAGAGCCCCAATATCTACCGGTTTGGCCCTCGGCAGTTCCTCGAGATTGTTGACATTCAATAGGTAGCGGATGGCCCCTACGTTCGAACAGCCTAGTTCCAACGCCTCCTCCACAGCTCGCCGCACTCGTGCGGCGCCATACTCGCGGCCCAGCAGTAGAACGTCGATCATGGCTCGCGTTCCGGCCTGCTTGCCCTCCCGCTCTTTCAGCAACCCCCAAAACTGGTCATAGCTGGCGGGCCAGCGTCCTTGTGCGCGGCACTGTTCCAGCGCCGTCGAACCGGCCAGGGCTCCCGGCTTCTTCGTCAGCGCGTCCAGATAATGCTCCAACTCCAGCACTTTCTTATGCCGCTCATAGCAGCGCTCGTGCCGGGCTACGCACTTGGCCTGATGCCAGATCTCTACGTATGCCGAATAGACCTTCACCTGGACCGAAGTGCCCACCGGTAGTGGTGCCGAATAAAAGTTCGTCAACGCCTTCGCGCACCCGCTGGCATTGATCTCCGGAAAATGTAACGAGGCCAGATCGAAGCCCTCGTCGGCCAGGGGCAGTAGATGTTCGCGTTCGGCGATCATCCCCGCGCCAACGGTTTGCGCCCGGCCCGCGATCACCCGGTTTTGCTCCTCGCGCGATCCCGCCGCCAGCAGCAGATTCAACTCCTCCAGGTGCTGCACGCTCGGCACGGGCACCAGATAGTTCCGCCGGAACTGGCCCCCTTCGCCCTCTACGCCTCCTTTCTCGTGTCCCTCACCGGGCGTACAGAACTCCGATGCGAATCCCCAGTGCGAGCGGAAACCGATGAACCGTGCGGTTTCCTCCCGTTGATGGCCGCGCAGTATTTTCTTCACAGCGCTCTTCAGGTTGTCGTAACGCAAAACACGAAACACACCACCAAAATAGGCAAAAGCCAACTCGTGCGCTTCCAGAAACGCTTGCTGATTGGCGTGCGGATAAGCCCGGTGAAAGGCGCCCCCGCTGGCCATGCTGCGCAAGCAGAACACGTACGTCTTGCGGGTCTCGCCGTCGAACTCGACCCAGCCTTCGTACCAATCCACCTGCGCCTCGCCACCGAACTGATAGGATTGCGGCACAAAGATCTCGTGTCCCAGCAGGCCCATGGCGGCCTTCCTGGCGCGCACATACTGACGTACCGTCGACTCGGCTACCTCGGCTTCCGGTTTCTCGCGGCGCAGTCGCATCCATATCCGGTGCGCCGTGTGCCGCTGCTTTCTGGGTGCCTTGCGATCGGCCTCCAGAATCGCGTCAATGAATGGGCTCGCCGCCCCAAGTTTCGGTCGCTCGCGTTCCGGTATCTTACGTTCCGCCGGCATCGCGCTGGCCAACGCCTTCCGCACCTCTCGCCGGTGTACCCCCAGTTTCCGGGCAACCGCTCGGATCGTTCCGGCCCCATGTTCGTACTCCTGCCGGATCTGCTCGTATAGTTCCACTTTGGCTCTCCTGTTCTCCAAAACCGTCCTTCCTTCTGGGCCAAACGCCCAAAACAAGGTACACGGTTTATGGTTTACAGGTGGGGCCAGATCAGCATCGAAAGGGGCCAATTCAGAGTAGCGAACTCAAGATCTGGCCGGGATATTGATTGCTGGCCTATACTGCCTGATTAGTTTGGCTGACTGGGCCTTTTGGTCGCGGAATAAGCAAACTCATCCCGTTGCGGGTGCGTCGAGAAACATCGACGCCATCCACTTT
>JBAUOG010000730.1:0-6521 GCA_049579625.1 Bryobacteraceae bacterium | reverse complement strand
GCGAACGTTCCCCGAATGAGGCATCGGACGACTTTGGGGCATCAGTTCATTGTCGGCATAACAGTCAACTGGTCCTCAAAGGCACCCTCTCGTTTATCTGCCCTATCATCATGAACGAAATCATATTCGCGAGAACGGCACTGGATGTCGTGAGGCAACCAGCAAAGATGACGGGCAATGAAACCTGGATCGTTCCTACCATTCGCGCCTCAAATGATATCCAAGATGGTCGCCCGGCGGCCCTGGGACGGCACAACACTCGTCTCCGAATTCCGGAATCTCAAATGCGTCCTGATATACGGCGATATCGTCTGGAATCCGCTTGGCCTGAACGCTACAGATAACCAATGCCAGCCGTTATTTGAGGAGGGTGCCATCAGGCCGCACGACTGCTCCGATGCACCCGCCGCCCAGTTCTCTGTAGGTGGTGCAATCCGCCGCATGGAAGAAGTCCGCTTTGCCCCATCCAGAAGGCCTCTGTCCCCTGCGTAGCGCCATGGAATCACGCGCACGTCTGGCAGGATCAACCATCTCGCGCCGTAGCCGATGTTCAATAGAGCCACCTTCTCCTGAACCGGCCTGACTTCGTCCGCCAAATCCCGCTTTCCCAATGCGCCCATAGCAAGGAGAAAACCGGTTTCCCTGTTAGACCCGACCACAGATCGCAAACACTAGTTGACATCATGGAGAGCCGCATCGGACAATGAGCGGTTCATGAAAGAGGGTCTTGCCTATGGAAGCATCATCGCCCGTCGCTGCAACGGATTCACGTCGGACTATCAAAGTCCCCACGCTACATCACATCAATCTCAAGACGATCCGGATGCAGGAGATGATCGATTGGTACGGGACGGTGATCGGTGCCAAGCCGAATGTCCAAGGACCGATGATGGCTTTCCTAACCAATGACGGGGCGAATCATCGCATTGCGCTGCTTTCGACTCCGAAGCTGACCGATGACCCGGACCGGAGGAGTCATGTGGGATTGCATCACTCTGCGTTTGAGTATGCGACGGTCGAAGATCTTCTGGATACCTGGGTGCGGTTGCATGTGGCGGGCATTGAGCCGCACATGTCTTTGGACCACGGCATGACCTTGTCTTGCTATTACGTCGATCCGGATGGCAACAGCGTTGAGTTGCAGGCAGACTGGTTTGGTGACTGGGCAAAGTCGACGGAGTGGATGAAAACCTCGCCGGAGTTTGCGGCGAACCCGGTCGGACAGTTTCTCGATATGACCAAGATGGTTGCTGCTCGGGATAGCGGTACAGACGTGCAAGAACTCCACCGCAGAAGCTACGCTGGGGAGTTTGAGCCGGCTACTGCGCAGGATATGCGGATCGCACTGTAGCAGGCTCGCAACTGACGAGAAGAGACAGATGCACTCTTCCATATTTGGTCAGCTCGATTGGATACTCGGCGAATGTACTAATCGGTACCGTGGTGAGCTCTCATCTGGTGTCAAGGGGCCAAGTCACTCATCGAGCTGGCATTCCGGTCGAAGTGGATCTATAGGTCCTCGGAACGCCCTTCCGTCCGCGTATTGACCTTTGGGGGGGTCGTCGAGACTCGGAGAATGGGCGCCGCTCTACAACGTGCTCGATTAAGTCTCGATGTGGGAAGTTTCGCCGGATTAGGAACGATACACGGCGTTATCGCCGCTAACCGCGACGAGTGGCGCGCAGGGGCAACTTGGTGTAGCTTATCGGCTACAAAAAATCAAGGTGTGTGGGCCCGACTGATTTTGATGTGATTGTCTTCCGTGCAGTCAGCTGCTCCAACTGCTCCATCGTCCGAGGCCAGTCCTCGCGCAGCAGGCGAGAAAGCGCCCGGTCTGCCAATAGCTTGCCACCGGTCTGGCATGCGGGACAGTAGTTGGTCTCATTCTCCGCGTAGCGGATGCGCTGCACCTTCGTTCCGCAACGCGGGCACGGCTGTCCGTAGCGCCCGTGAACGGCCATCTCCGCACGGAAGGCGGTAACCTTCTCAGGAAACTGTCCGGCGGCCTCGTGGCGAAGCCGGGCGATCCAGTCTTCGAGCGTTTTCCGGATGGCCTGAAAGAGTTGTGCGACTTGTACGACGGTGAGTTTCTGCGTCAGCGCGACGGGAGACAGCTTAGCCCGGTGAAGGATTTCATCGGAGTAGGCATTGCCGATCCCGCTGAACAGGCGAGGATCCGTGAGCGCCCGCTTCAGGGTGTGATTCTCACGGGTCAGCGCTGCTTGAAAATCTGGGAGTTTCATCCGAAGGACATCGATGCCGCCGGGGTCGATGGCGCGCAGCTGATCTTCACCCCGAAGCAGATGAAGCGACGCTCTCTTCTTGGAGCCCGCTTCAGTCAAGGTCAACGTGCCGCTCGAAAACTCGAAGGCGGCCAGGTTCTTCTTCGAAGCCTTGTAGTTGGTCTGCCAGTGCAGACGGCCGGCGATCATCAGGTGCAGCACAAGCCAGTAGTCGGGATCGAGGCCAATCGCAATACGCTTACCAACCAGGCGCAGCTGGCCTACTGTGTGTCCTTCCAGTTCGCCCGGCGCGGGCTGCACCGTGCGCAGCAGGAAAGGGCTGGCGAGAGAAATGCTTTTGAGCTTTGCGCCGAGGATGCGTTGTTCGAGGGCTTCTATGTAAACCGCGAGGTCCGGCAGTTCCGGCATGGTATGGCTCTTGAACAATCATGCTACGGGCGTCTAGTGAGGATGTGAGTGCAAGCCGGGATGGGTGTGCGCCTTGCTCTCCCTGGCCCGCCGGTGCGAATGAACCAGGTTCGCACGCTCCAACAGACCACGATCGCCCAGGACCTCGACCGTTGGGCCCGCGCAAATCACTCGTCCTCGCTCCAGCACCTGGCAGGTATCCGCGAGGTCTTCCAGCATGTGCAAGTCGTGGGTGGCCGTGATGATGGTCTTGGTCTGGTCTGTCCAGCCCATGAGCAGGTCCACCAGATGCGTCTGGCTACGAGGATCGAGACCGGCCGTCGGTTCATCCAAAAGAATCACGTCGGGCTTCATGATCAGGACGGAAGCCAGCGCCACTTTCTTCTTCTCGCCGCCCGAAAGGCGGTGAGGAGCGCGTTGGGCCAGATGACTGATCTCAAACTGATCGAGGGCCTCGTTGACCATGCGGCGCACTTCGTCCTGCGGCAAGCGGAGCTGCAAGGGGCCAAACGCCAGCTCTTCAAAGACCGTGGGACTGAATAGCTGCGCGTCCGCGTTTTGAAAGACAAATCCCACCCGGCGGCGAAACGCATAGGCAAATGTATCGTCCGCGAAGCGATCCTCCGACAACACCTCTTTGCAGAATCGCAGCGTTCCGGAGTCCGCGAAGTGAAGCGCATCCAGCAACCGCAGCAGCGTGCTCTTTCCCGACCCGTTTGCTCCCAACAACGCGATCTTCTCGCCAGTCCGGATAGTCATCGTCAGCCCGTTGAGAGCCGGCGTGCCGTCATACGCGAACACCAACTGCTCCGCCTCAAACAGGGTGGCGCCGGCAGGTTTTGGTTGATGCTCTTCGGAATGAGCCGGATTGGACAAGTTAGCAGGCATGAAAAATCGTCTTCAGCGCCAGATCAGCAACCCAGTACCGGCGATCGCCACCGATATGGCTACCCAATCGTACGAGCGCATCGGCGACGCGTCCAGGAGATAGACTTCCCCACGATAACCGCGGGCCTGCATCGCATCGAAGACTTCTTCGCTCATCGCGGCGCTCTTGCTTAATAGCACGCCGGCCGTCGCAGCTACCATCTTTCTTCGCTCAGCGCCTCGTAACGGCGCCACAATCCTGCTGCGCCGCGATTCGAACATCTCGAGCGAGAGATCCAGTAGCAGAAAAACGTAGCGATACGTCATGCCGATCAATGCCACGAGAATCTTGGGCGCCCGCAGGACCCGCAGCGCGCGCAGCAACTCCATCCAGGGCGTCGAAAGCACCAACAGCACCAGCAGCGTCGCGGTGGTCTCCGTTCGCAGCAACAGCAATGCGGTGACGTGCAGACCATGATCGGTTACCGACCAGCCGAGGAAGGGAATCCGATACAGCGTGTAGCCCGGTGTCAGAAACAACGCCGGAATGGCGATCAGCCCGCTCAATCCGAAGACGCCCAGCCAGACGAATCGCACCAGGAAGGAGATATGAATCTGCGATGCCAGCGCGACGCAGACGGAAAGCGCCAGGATTGCCGCAATCGGTTGCAAGCCGTGCGCGGCCACCACGCCGCAGACCAACAGCAGAATGGAGAACAGTTTGGCCTGGGGCGACAAATGCTGAAGAAGCCCGCGGGCTGTGCTGACACTCTCGGCGTGGTTTGCCCGTTCCAAGCCCTCCATGAACTGGCTGATACTGCGTTCGAAGAAGCCGCGGCGCTGGGCGGATCGCCGGCCTACACGGGGTCTTGGCGGTGCGCTGGCGGGGCTAGCCATCGAGCGGCCCTTGTCGTCGCGAGATCATCCAAAGGAGTGCCTGCAGCGCAAGAATGACGACGCCGCCTCCCAGCAAGGCGGACATCATATAGCCAAAAGCCGTGCTTCGCAGAACGGCTGGAGCGTATGCGGGAATGGGGGCTGTCCACACCGTGGCAAGCTTCTCCATTCCCAGAGGCGCGTTTGTTGGGGGCGAGACGTGCCCTGACGCCGCTGCCATCTGCTGCCGCTTCACCGGATCATGAAAGTCCTTCGGTGACCACTCCCCCCAGGCCGAACCCACCGTCAGAAGCCCTAACGGAGTCAGAATCATGAGCATCGCCAGCCCCGCCCATAGCGGGCGATACGAGAGCGGCGCCACCGCCGGCTGTCCGGCAGTGGCACCCTCCCGCTTCAAGAGCGGCAAGTTGGTGTTCTGCAGATAGGCGAACACGCCGCCGGAAATGATCAATTCCGCGAGACCCGCGAAGCTCAGGTGGCCAATCATCATGGCGGCAATGGAGGTACTGAGCGGGTAGGGAGCGTACAAAGGCACTCCTCCGGCGTCCTTGAAGAACAATGGCTGGATGCCGAGTTCGATCGCTGCCAGCAGCGCGGCCACGTTGATGGCGACATACCCGCCCAACGCGCATGCCACAACCCTGCGCCTGGATGTGATCGGCGAGTTACCTCCGATCACGCGGTAAATAAGCCAAGCAACAAGGGAGCCGGCGATCGCCATGTTGAAACAGTTGGCGCCAAGCGCCGTGATCCCACCATCCCCGAACAGGACGGCCTGAATCAGCAGTGCAATGGAGATGGCAATTGTCGAGCCCCACGGCCCGAGCACCGCCGCCGAAATCCCGAGCCCCACGGCATGACCGCTGCTGCCGCCAGGCAGCGGGATGTTGAACATCATGATGACGAAAGAGAACGCCGCGAACAGGGACAGCAGCGGTACCAACCGGGTGTGCAGCCGGCTGCGAAGTTTGCGCAGCGCTACATACCAGAATGGCGCGGCTGCGCCGAAGAGGGAAACGCAAGTCACCGGACTTAGATATCCGTCGGGGATATGCATCGTTAATTACTGCTCTGCGTAAACTCCCGCACTGAACCGCGCGCGTAAGCAAGCGGACCCTAGCCCTCTCCCGCAACGTCCCAAGCCCGCACGGTTATGCCGTAGCACTATTGTAAATATTGTAATACCGCTCGCCCCGCGCTAGCCAACGCGCCTCTTCGCCTAGAAACTCATAGCTCCGCAGTATTGCTTCTGAGGCCCCCCGGGCGTAGCCTGTCGATGAATTCCCGAAAAGAGGTGTTGGCATGTCGAACACGCGCAGGACATTTTTGCAATCTGCGGCGCTAGGATTCACGGGTGTTTCGGTTTTGGCTGCAGCGCAGCCCCCGGCTGCACCAGGCAAGCCGTCTGCGGAGGTACAGGTTCCGAAGATGAAGTTCTTCAACCGGGACATCAGCCGCCTGGTGATCGGCTGCAATCCGTTCTATGGGTACTGCCATTACACTGACGTGCTGGCGAGGGTGATGAAGGACTACTACACGCCGGAGCGGGTGTGTGAGGTTCTGCATCAGTGCAACAGTTTCGGCATCAATGCATTCAACTATTTCCCGAAGGGCCGCGGTCTTGAGGATTTGCAGCGATTTGAGGCTGAGGGTGGACATATGCACTTGATCGTCCAGGGAGGCGGAGATCTCGATCCCCTTTACAAGACTCTCAAGCCGATGTCCGTTTACTACCACGGCGAAAAGACGGACGTGGCCTTCCAAACCGGCAAAATGGAAACCGTGCGCGAGTGGTGCAAACAGATGCGGGACACGGGTGTGGTGGTCGGCGTCGGTACCCACAAACCGGAAGTGATCGCGCTGATCGAAGAGCAGGGATGGGATGTCGATTTCTACGCCGGGTGCGTTTACAACCGGACGCGCACGGCCGACGAGTTGCGGCACATCCTCAACGGCGACATGCTGGAGATGCCCGGCGAGGTGTATCTGCAAAGCGACCCGCCCAAAATGTACCGCGTCATGCGCCAGACCAAGAAGCCATGCTTCGCGTTCAAGGTCCTGGCGGCGGGACGCATCAGCGGCCATGCGGCAGACCAGGCATTTCAG
>JBAUOG010000729.1:0-10358 GCA_049579625.1 Bryobacteraceae bacterium | reverse complement strand
CTCCAGAGATGGAAAATGGGTGACATATGTTTCCTTTCCCGGAGGATCACTTTTTCGAGCCGCCCTGGATGGCAGCCAACTCCTCCAGCTCACTTCGTCTCCCTTGATAGCCGGTTCGCCTCATTGGTCTCCGAATGGAAAGGAGATTGCATTTATAGGACATCATGCAGATGGGCCGAAGCGAGTTTACCTGGTTGCCCTTGATGGCAGCGGGCTCCGGCAGGTGACCAACGGGGAGAGCGGGAAAGACGGAGACATTGACCCCTCCTGGTCTCCGGATGGGGAATCGTTGGCCTTTGGTGCCAACATCGGTGACTCGCTTGGCCATGAGTTCATCCGCGTCGTCGACCTGAAAACCGCCCATATCTCGGTGCTGCCCGGCTCGCTAGGAATGTGGTCGCCACGTTGGTCGCCGGACGGACTCGTGATCGCCGGCCTTTCGGAGGAACCGACACTGTACGCGGTCGGGAGTGGCAGGCTCATGCTGTACGATTTCCGAACACAGAAGCAGAGTCGGCTTTTCGATCAACATAGCGGATGGCCAAGCTGGTCCCCGGACGGCGAGTCCCTATTCTTTTTTTCCGAAGGGTGGGCCTGGCGCGTGAGGATGCGGGACCGGAAGGCGGAGCCGATCACGAACCTCCAGAAGATGCGAGTCGCTGGTTGGGGCTGGTTTGCTGCCGCGCCAAACAATTCATTCATCACGGCGGTCGACGCTGGAACCGAGGAGATCTTCGACCTCGACTGGAAAGCGCCGTGAGTCCGCCCCAGGAGCCGGAAAGAAACGTCAGCGATGTTTGAGAGCGGCGAGTGGAATGGGGCTAGAATGTTTTCGCGATTACGAGTAATTGAGATCGCGGGTGTCAGGTCATCGTCGGATGCGAGGTTAAGGCGTTGATAAGTAGTAGGACGTGACTGCAGCCTGAAGAATGGAAGCAAGTCGAGCAGCTGTTCGAGTCCGGCACAGGAGCGACGACAAGAATCATTCGAATAATGGCAACGCCCGAAATAGGTGCCCTGAAATGGCTAGTGTCCGTCTTTCTCCTGGAAGAAGTGGCCCAGTGATTCGAAGTGTCCCGGGGGGCTGAGTTCTCTTCCGATATGGGACGATAACGTGCCCACGATTCAGGTTCTTAGATCACTTCTACGAGTACGCCGTTTTTCGTCCAAGTGGAATCTCCAGTACGGGGGCTAAAGTCAGATCCCAGTCGACAGGCCAGCTGTTGAGGACATATTGCCTATCGGTCAGACAGCAGCGATGCAATTCGATCAAGCTTTTGAAGCCAAGGCATGATCGACGAACCGGGCCTAAGCCCAACCCAGCAGGCTTTCAGCATTTTTGCAGGATGTCGTGCCTTAGCAAAGAGTTAGACCAACAGTGCTCCACAATCGACGTTAATCGTCTCACCGGTGATCCCCTCGTTCCGTCGTCGAGACCGTGGGAATGTGGGAATCCCGAAGGGATTCGCAAAGAGCGTGGGAAGGGTGGGAAGCCGGCATCATGGCCCTCCATGCTTTCCATACTGTGTCATTTCCATGGTCTGCTTTTCGTCCGGCAATGCTGGGTGAACGGGTGCGCCACCCCGCCACGAAACACCTATCGTGACCAGAAATCTGTGAGTGCATTGGTGATTTGGCACTCGTCCAGAGGCATCCCCGCCGAGTAGTGCGTTAGATTTGCTTGCCAAGAATCAGGGGCACATAGCTTCGGGCGTCTTGCAGCAATTGCTCGCGCGCAATACCGGCCTTGGCGCGAAGTTGCAAACCCTGCATCAAGTCAACGAGCGCACGGCCTCGCACCTTGGCTGAGGGTGTGCGAGTTAGGCGCCCCGCCTTCATCTCCTGCTCGAAACGTTTCGCGAAAATATCAGCGGCTGCGGTGAGGCGCTTCGCGGCATACGAACGGATCTCTGTTACCCGCTCCGACTGTCCCAGCGTAGCGGCGGCCATCATGCAGCCGCCGCAAGCGTCGCCAGTAGCGGTCTTGACGGTAGTCTCGCAAAAGGCGGTCAAGGCCTTGTGGATGTCCGGCTCCGCGTGAAATGCTGCCATTTTGGGAGCTCCATACGTTGTTGCATAGCGCTCGACCGCCTTGAGCAGCAGGGTGGACTTGTCTCCGAAAGCGCGGTATAGCGCGGGTTTAGTGACGTTGACGGCCCGTGCGATCCGATCCACGTCGACTCCTTCATACCCGTGCTCCCAAAACATCTCAACGGCACGGTCGAGTGCTTCGTCGGGGATAAAGCCTTTTGGACGTCCTCGGGGGCGCTTCGAAATATTAGTTACCATCGCGTACGAAACTCCTTGCATTGCCACTGTGATTATCGTACTCTAGCGTTTGTAATACTTCAAGCGAGATAAACACAGGAGACAACATGGATAGGTCCCAAGGGAAAACAGCACGACCTTCACCCTTCACCAGGGAGACGCCCATGGAGCATTCTATCGCTCTCGTCACCGGCACCACCTCAGGGCTCGGTTATGCGGCAGTCAGCATGCTCGCCGCCGAGGGCTGGCGCGAGATCATCGTCACTGGCCGCAGCCTGGCCCGGGTAAAGGAAACGGCCGCTCAGCTCGCGGCTGAGACCAAGAAACAGGTTTTCACGCCGCTGGAGCTGGATCTGGACTCGCCGTCCAGCGTTGAGTCCGCCCTCGCCGAGCTGGTCAAGCGGGGTCAGCCGATCGATTTCCTGCTGCTCAATGCAGGGATGGTCCCGGGTAAGAAGCGCGTGATCACTGCGGCGGGCTTCGAGGCTTCTCAGGCCCCGCTGATCGGCCATCATCAACTGACTGTCGGTTTGCTCAGCGCCAACCTGCTGAGCCCCAACGCGCGGATTGTTATCGCCGGTGCGGAGCCTGCCCGAGGGGGCGTCCCCATGTTCAAGTACACCGACGTGCCAGCCTTCGCGGCCAAATACCACCAGGGTGACCGAACCGCCGCTGTGGAAGCCCTGATTCGCAACGGGCCAAACGTGAAGTACGTGCCCAACAATGCGTATGCCGACGCGAAGCTCATTATCGCTTGGTGGGTCGCGGCGCTGGCGCGCAGGCTACCCTCCGGCATGGCCGTGTACGCTGTCTCGCCCGGTGGGGCGACCGCCACCAAGGTGGTGCGAAACGCTGGGCCGTTGTTGAAGTATCTGTTTATCCCAATCGTGAACCTTATTCCCGGCATGAATCAGACGCCGGAGACCGCGGCCCGTCGGTACCTCCAGGCGTCGGAGTTCGGAACCGACGTCTCAGGGCAATTCTTCGCCTCGGCTCAAGGGAAGTTCTCAGGCCCAATTGAGGCGCAGCGCCAGCCACACCTCCACGATCGCGCCAGCCAGGAAACCGCGTGGCAGGCTGTCGTCAAGGTCTCTGGCGTCGATTTGTCTTACCCAGCATCCGTGAGCGCGGTGTCCTGAAGGTAGCGACGGGCCGCGGTCGAGTGCTTCGTCGGGGATAAAGCTTTTTGGACGTCCGGGGGCGGGCTTTGCAATATTAGTTACCATTGCGTACGAAACTCCTTGCATCGCAGACTGTCATTATCGTACTCTCAAGTAGGTAATGCTTAAAGACAGATAAACACAGGAGACAACATGGATAGATTCAAAGGAAAAACAGCAGTTATCACAGGCGGAACCAGCAGCATGGGGCTCGCGACGGCGAAGATGCTCCTCGATGGGGGTGCGCGTGTTCTGGTGACGGGTCGCTCGCCGGCCGGCCTGGAATCGGCGCAGAACGAGCTTGGAAAGGACGCCATCGTGGTTTCGAGCGACGCGCGGTCGTTGACGGACATCGACGCCCTCGCCTCTCGGGTGAAGGCCGAGTTCGACACCTTCGACCTGCTTTTCGTCAACGCCGGGTTCAGCATCCGAGCGCCTCTCGAGAGCATCACCGAGGCTGTCTACGACGAGATGTTCAACTTGAACGCCAAGGGACCGCTTTTCGCGGTGCAGAAGCTTGCGCCGCTGATCAACCGGGGAGGCTCTGTCGTCCTCACGACTTCGATCGCCAACGTCAAGGGGATGGCCGGCAACGCCACATACGGAGCCGCCAAGGCCGCGCTGCGATCCTTCGCTCGGACGCTCGCCGCTGAGTTGCTTCCTCGCGAGATTCGCGTCAACGCGGTGACGCCCGGTCCCATCGACACGCCGATCCTCGACAAAGCGTTTCCCAGAGACGCGGCTGCCCAGATCAGGGAGATGATGATCGGTATGGTTCCCATGAAGCGCTGGGGGACGTCGGACGAGATCGCCAAGGCCGTCCTCTTCCTCGCGTTCGACGCGACCTTCACGACCGGTGCCGAACTGCCCGTCGACGGGGGTTGGTCGCAGCTCTAAGGCTGGATCGAATTAGCTGACATATTTTGAGAGCCCCAAAAGAGTCCTATGAAAAGAGTTGTTTCGAGTCTTTCTTTCGTCCTGTTCGCCGCTGCTACGGCCTTGCGAGCCCAGAACCCCATGACCGCCGAGGTAACTGCGGTGTACAAGGGAGTGAGCGCTAATATCCTCAAGGCAGCTGAGAAGATGCCAGAAGCGGATTACGCGTTTAAGCCAGCCCCTGAGGTCCGAACTTTTGGACAACTGATTGCGCATGTCGCCGACGCGCAGATGGCGATGGTAGCATGACGAAAGGTGAAATGAAGCGGGGCGACGCCGCCTCAAAAACAAGCAAGGCCGTTCTGCTTGCCGCGCTCAAAGCGTCCGGCGAACTCTGCGACGACGCTTACAGCGGGATGACCGACGCCGACGGGGCGGCGATCGTCAAAACGCCGCTCGGCAATAAATCAAAACTCGGCCTGCTTAATTTCAACGTGGCCCACGACAACGAGATGTACGGGACGATGTCGGTTTATCTGCGGATCAAGGGCATTGTGCCGCCATCTACAGAGGCTGCGGCGGCTGCGCGGCAGGCAAAATAAAGGTCCCTCGTTAAGCTGACGAGGCACCAAAGAGGCCACCCGAGCAGCGACGTCTTAGCGACGCGTTAGTCAGAAACCTGTGAAAGCGCAAAGACCTTGCCGAGGGCGGCTTCGCTTATTTCCTTCAGATTCTAATTCTTTGCCCCGCCAAGTCTCGTCAACGTAGAAACGCTTCCTGAAATTGAAGTGACTCCTGGAAATGCTGAGCGCCAAACCACAGCAGAGCGAAATGTGGATGAGCGGGAAGACGGTCCTCATCACGGGGGCGACGAGTGGACTCGGGTTGGCCACGGCCCTGCTACTAGCGGAACGTGGTGCGGAAGTCGTGATGGTGGGACGTGATCGAACCCGGTCGAATTTCATGCGTACGGAAGTCGCGAGGTGTGCTGCGGGCAACGCGCCGATCTTGTTCCTCGCAGACTTGTCGTCGCAGGCAGAGATCCATCGTCTGGCTGACCGGCTTCACGGATGTTTCTCGGGGATCGATGTCCTGATCAACAATGCGGCCGCTGTCTTCGCAGAAAGAGAAGTGACGCCGGATGGTCTTGAGAAAACCTTCGCCGTTAATCACCTTGCGCCGTTCGCGCTAACTCACCTTCTGCTCGATCTCCTCCGGGCCGCGCCCGCCGGAAGAATTCTCACCGCGTCCTCGGAGTTCCATAGCGGAGAACTGGATTTTTCCAATCTCCAGGGTCAGCGGCAATACAACTGGTTGGGGGCCTATAAGCGCTCGAAGCTTTGCAACATTCTGTTTACTTACGAACTCTCCCGGCGCCTCGCAGGAGCGACGATTACCGCGAACTGTTTTAGTCCCGGACCCACGCTCACACGCCTGGGTGACAACATGCGAGGTCTACCTGCAGCAGTCCCGTGGTTGTTAAAGCGCATTCCATCTTTGCTTGCATTTCCGGAAGGCGCAGCGAGAACTCCCGTTTACGTCGCGTCCTCGCCCGATCTCGACGGTGTCTCCGGCCGATTCTTCAGGCAGTGCCGAGAGACGCACACAAAACAGATTACGTATGACAACAGCGTCGCAGTCAGGCTCTGGAACATGAGTCAAGCGCTGTACGAGAGCCGCGCCAGCGCCGGATCGCGAACAGAGTAAGAAAGGAATGTTGAAAGGAAGACGATCTCAGCAATTTTCATCATGAAGACGACGCATTAGACCGCGAGCTAAATTCCCTCGTCCGGGAAATGGAGCATGAGGAAGCCGTTCGACGGGCCGCAATCGAAATGTTGGTGATGTTGGGAAGCGACGCGGCGCCTAGGTTTGATGTGTGAATCCGGAAGGAGCTACCGGACAAACTATGAATAAGAACAATCCTCCAAGGTAGCTGAGGCCGAACTCGATTTGAACAACGCGCTCGTGAATGCAGACATCAGCAACGGCTACGAAGCGTACCTCGCGCTTTTCGACCACTTTTATGATGAGAATGTCGAGGTGGCAAGTGACAGTAATCCCGATCCGCTCGTCGGCAGAGCCCGCGTACTTCCCGTCGTTTTCAACTTCCTGATGCCGCTCCATGTCATGGCCGAAATCGGCGGGCTCTCCGTCCGCCTTCGATATATTCCACTCTTCAGCGACAGGCCTGAAGAACAACACGCCGCATGGTCCCTCGATCTTGTGGGCGCCACCGGCCGCAGCGTTATGGTGAGCTGGTCGTCTGCCCGGCGATGGAAAGACGCGCGAGCGCCACTCGGACCATCGGCAATTTGGCGAAGCTCTCACGATGATCGATCTTGATTTCGGACCCAGGGGCATGGGAGCGAAACCCAGGATTCACGACGTTGTTTAGCTGATAACAGAAAGGCGTTCGCTAAGATAAGCAAATTCCCTAAAGATCATCCTGAAACAAGAACGGCAACGGGCACGAGTGGCCCGCTCTCATTCGCAATCCACTTTGACGGATTGTCGGCAACGCACCGATTAGGGGCACGCCAGTCATTTTCTCTGCAACCGAAGTGTTCGCGGATCATCAGAGACTGAGTGTTGAGTCGGGACGAAGGTTTCTTCTGAATATGCTCAGCCTAATTCGTTCCTGGTTGTTTGGCCTCAGCGTATAGAGGGTTTTGCAACGGATTCCGACTACCATTCCTGTTGTGTTGCCGGTCTGATGCTGAGTGGCGAAGCGGATTGGAGACGATATCGCCGTTTATCAGGATCTATCCGACGAAACCTCGGGTGGCGATTCTTTGGAAGACCTGAAAGCGAATGGCTACCTCGCCGTTTGATCGGGGGCGGCCACCGCGGGACGGTCCCCTTCGAGCACGGCCCTCTGTACGAGTGTCCGACCATCCGCTCGGAACCCAACTGCCACATCCACGCATCGACCGTTACCGACAAGTGGATGCACATTTCAGCCAACTGCTTCTTCGACCGCTAGTAGCAATTGGGCGGTGGCAAATAACCCTGCTTCTCAATGTAATGGACAATCAATACCGGCGCGGCAAACGCGACACTTCCACCCGCCAGTGCAGCTGGACAAATTCTCCTATTCTGAAGACCTTCCATTCTGCCGCCAAGATGGCGTTCCGGTTCCTTACTTCTCTTTTCTTGGCAGCGATTGGGGTCATATGCTTGATTCTGAAGAGGCACGAAGGCCCCTCTATTTGTTTACTGGGGGTTTGTTGGCTGCTGGTGCAGATGGCGTCCGCCCGGTTTGTGCGCTTAGTTCACCGGCCGGGGCGACACCTTTACCACGCGCCGCTTAGGCCTCGGAGCCACGCCGTGCGCCAGCGCAGCAAGTGGCGCAGGGGGTCGCGCAGCCGGTGGCTCAACGGGCGGCGCCTGAACCAGTCGAATCTGCCCAGCGCGATTGTAGGCCCAGTGATGTGTACGAAGCTGAACAATGGAATCCGCGCCTAGATTGGCAGGCATCACCGACCCCGACCGTTGTTCATCCTTGGTCAGCATCCGCTCCGAAGACTGGCCTCCGGTCCAAATTGTCAAAGTCGCCTCCGAGCCGTGGGTCACTTCCGGCGGCCAGGTCACAACCGTCGATCCAGCTCGAACGTCCAAACGCAGTGGGATGGGCGGAAGCAGGTAGTTGAGATAGGTCCACAGCACTCCGGCGATACAGACCAAAATAAGGGCCGTGCCAGGAGCGAGTTCAAGCCATAGTGGGATGCGCCGTGATTTGTGTGCGCCTCTGGCTAGACCTCCATCTACAGACGTTTCGAACCTGCCTCGACGTGCGCCAAACGGAACGAAGTCATCTCCGCCGGCCAGTGTTAAGACCAGTTTCGTCCCGGTCTTTGGCGCTGGCTGACCACGCCTCGCTGGAGTTTCCGTCACTTGCATCTCGGAGAGCGCCGCTGCTTCGGTCGTAGCAGGAGGAGGTTGCCCGGGAACGGCGCCGGCAATGTCAGGTCCGATTTCCTCACTCACGGCGGGCTTTGCTTTCTCGGAAGCAATGGGCAGAGTCGCCTCCACTTGGGCAGGCGTCTTCACTCCGTCCACCGTGTCGGCCGCGTTCTCCACCACCGGTTGCCACTGCTTCATGGAGTTGTTCGCCATCTCCGGCTCCGCGGGCGCGACCGTTTCGGCAATGGGAGCCGAGGTAATACCCGAAGGCGAATCATCCTGAACCCGCACGGCGAATTTTACGGCTTTTGGCAAGGGCGGTGGGGTTTTTTCCGGTGCGGCCTCTTTCGGCGCCGCCGGCAACGCCTCGACCTGGTCCTTACCCGAAGGACCTGTTGGCGTGCTGCGCACTGAAACCGGGGCCGCGCCCACAAGCTGTTCACCCGGCCTCGCCGTCAGTGGGAGGATGAAGGACTCATGGCACACCGGATCGATGAGTCGTGACCATCTTGGCCGCACCAGGAAGCCATAGCGGGTCGGCTTGAACTTCTCCGGCTTCACCAGCATCGTGACTTGGCGGGGGCTGGGAAACAGTTCGTCGAAGAGCTCGATTTCGCGCTCCATCAACTTCAAGTAGCCGCGGCCGCGCGAAATGATCCACCCGGCCAGCGTCAGTTCGCCAAGCGACTCGTGATGGAATGGCCTGCCCACATGCAACCGCAGTCCCTCAACATCGGCCTCCGAAAGAACGAATCTCGGACCGTAAAGATGTTGGCACTCGATGGGCTGGTAATGGAGCAGAGTCAGCCCATCAGTCTCCATGGTTCCGTAAAGCAGGCCACCCACTTCGAGTCCGCCATGAGGGATGCGGCGGTAGCCATCGGCCACAAAGGAGTCGATCTCGCGCAGCAGCGGCAACGAGTATCTGATGGGGAATTCGGTGCCCGGCGAATCCCACAGGCCGAAAGAAATCGGTGACGCGTCAGCAGTCATGCCATATGCCTCGGGCCTACGAGCGTTATTCCAGACGTGGTCGTGTCCCCGTCGTCCCAATCTATCGTATCTTCCTTCGGCGCACGACTTGTCCCAATACGCCCTGCTCGAAATCCGGCGCGGGAAACTCGCCAACGGCCAGCAGTTTGTCTCTGACGAAAACCTCCTCATGCGCCGCAAGCCGCAAATCCCGATCGGCGACGACCAAACCTACGGCATGGGCCTTGAGGTCAACAACCACTGGGGCATTCCCATCGTCCACCACGGCGGCAGCCTTTTCGGCTACCAAAGTGACTGGATGATCCTACCTGAATCCGGCATAGGCGCCGTGCTTCTCACCAACTCCGACAACGGCAGCAGTCTCCTTGGCCCTTTGATGCGCCGCCTCGTTGAAATTATCTACGATGGCAAGCCCGAAGCCGCCGCCAGCATTGATACCGGCGCAGCTAATTACCGAAAGGTAGTCGCGAAAGAACGGGCGCCTCGTCTACCCGGCCGATGCCGCCGAAGCCGCCAAACTCGCTCCCCGCTATGTGAGTGCGAAACTCGGCAACATTCAAGTGAAAAGGTCGGGCGCCGACACTACCTTTGTTCTGGACGGTGGCGAAAGCAGCATGGCCACTCGCAAGAACGATGACGGAACAATTTCGTTCGTTGAAGCCGACCCGCCTTTAACTGGTTTCGAGTTCGTGAGGGGCGAGAAGGAGGGCAAGCGCACCCTCATCGTTCGCGACGGCCAACACGAATACATCTTCGCCGAGACCAATTAGAGTGGCCGTACCGCTTCGACCGGGTTCGACCCGCACGCGCTGGCAATCAATTGCGTTCATCAGTTCCAGTTGAGCCAATAGGTTGGAAGCGACCCCAAGCTGCGGCCGGCTTTGAGCGACATTCTGCAAAGGACATTCTCCATGACAGCCTGCAGCGATTACATCTCTTGCTAGCTGTTGTTTGCCCTCTTGACTCCGTCAGCGGGCTCTTGGTTCAGCAGATCCGGACGCTTGCTGCAGACACTCGAAGCGTTTGCCGTTAGGCTTCATTCAAGTCTCTTTATACCGGCCAATCCGAGGAGACGGTGTCGCCTAAGTACAAAAGAGAGTATTCTTTTTCGTTTGATATTGAGTACACCAGGAGGGTGAAGACCGGTCACCGGAC
>JBAUOG010000728.1:0-1849 GCA_049579625.1 Bryobacteraceae bacterium | reverse complement strand
GCTCTGGGGTCGGCCTGATGGAGATCGTCTCGAAGCCCGACATGCGCTCAGCCGAGGAAGCCAAAGCCTATGTCGGCAAGCTGCGCACCATTCTGCGCTACATCGGCTCGAGCGATGGAGACCTGGGGAAGGGCAACCTGCGCGCCGACGTCAACGTCTCCGTGCGCCGCCCCGGCGAAGCGCTCGGCACCCGGTGCGAGATCAAGAACGTCAACTCCATCCGCTTCATCGGCCAGGCAATCGAGGCGGAGGCGCGGCGCCAGATCGCGGTCATCGAGGACGGAGGCAGGATCGACCAGGAGACGCGGCTGTTCGATCCGGCGCGCGGCGAGACGCGCTCGATGCGTTCGAAAGAGGAAGCGCACGACTACCGATATTTCCCGGACCCGGACCTGCTGCCGCTCGAGCTCGATGAAGCCTTCGTCGCCTCGCTCGCCGCCGATCTGCCGGAACTGCCCGACGCCAAGCGCGCACGCTTCATGGCGGAGTATGGCCTCTCGGCCTACGACGCCTCGATCCTCATCGCCGAGCGGGAGACGGCGGATTTCTTCGAGAGCGCTCTCAAGCACGGGCACGGCAAGCGCGACCCCAAAGCAGTCGCCAACTGGCTGATGGGCGATGTCGCGGCCCAGGCCAACGCGCAGGGCGCGTCAGTAGCGGACGCAGGCTTGAGCCCCGCGGCTCTCGCGACCATTGTCGATCTCATCGGCGAGGGCGTGATCTCAGGCAAAATCGCCAAGGACCTGGTCGCCAGGCTGTTCGCCGAGGACCGCGGTGTCGATCCGCGCGAACTCGTCGAGGCGCGCGGTCTGCGCCAGGTGACCGACGCTGGCGAGATCGAGAGCGCCGTCGATGCGGTCATCGCTGCCAATCCCGACAAGGCCGAACAGGCGAGAACGAAGCCCGGCATGTTGGGCTGGTTCGTTGGTCAGGTGATGAAGTCGACCGGGGGCAAAGCCAATCCCCAAGCGGTGAGCGAAGCGCTGAAGAAGCGGCTTGGCGTCTGACTTCGAATCGAATCAGACGCGCCGAATCACATGAGTCGCAGCGCGATTCGCGCGCCGAGGCGCGCGTTTGCAACGGTCAAACGACAAAAATGTGATAACGGCGATGAAGAAAAATTCGATTGCGAACAGCATGCGCGCGTTTCGATTTGATACGCTTGCAGCTGGCAGTCGCTTCGCTTCTCGTAGCACCTGGGATGCTTGAGATGGTTTCGCGCGGATGAGAAGTTGCGCGCGCTCGCGATGTCTTGGTCCTTGGAGACACGCAGGAAATATGAGCAGAGCGGGAATCCGCATCCATATGAGCGCGGCCGCCCTAACAGGCGACACGCTCCAGGCATTGGGATTGTGGCGCAGCGATGCATGTTGCGCGAGCCCTCTCGTCAATGAGCGATCAGACGTCTGTGCGCGCGCGATTATTCGATAGTGACCGTGCTCAGCGCATGTCGCGCGCGCGCGTCGCTCTTGCGTCGAATCAAAACGAATGTACTTTCCCCCGTGCATCTGCGTGGCGCGCGAGTGCGCGCTTATCGCAGGCGATTGAGAGGGACGCGATACATGCCGAAAGCTGCTAAGAAGACGGCGAAGAAGTCCGCCGCCAAGAAGAAGCCCGCGAAAAAGGGTGCCGCGAAAAAGGCCGTGCGAAAGGTTGTGGCTAAGAAGGCCGTACGCAGGGCCGTGGTGAAGAAGGCCGTGAGAAGGGCCGCGGTGAAGAAGGCTGTGCGCAGGGCGGTGGTGAAGAAGGCCGTGCGCAGGGCCGTGGTGAAAAAGGCCGTGCGCAAGAAGCTGGCCTCGGGAATGCCTCCAGCATCCTCGGACATGCCGCAAACCTGATCGTCTCGCGC
>JBAUOG010000727.1:0-1574 GCA_049579625.1 Bryobacteraceae bacterium | reverse complement strand
GCTTCTCTAATCGGCCGTTTGGTTGCAAGCACTTTCTGACTGACTATCCACCACTTCAGCGTCGATGTCGCTCACGGGCTCGCGCTTCTCTTCGGAATCGGCACCAAGGCCCTTCCAGCATGGGATTCGAGGACGAGGCGGAACAATCTTTACCGCGGCCTTGTCGTCAGACTGACGATAGGTCCAAGCAGCCGCACGATCTCACCTCATCCGTCGTCCCGTGAGGGACATCATTCCACCGCTCGGTGGAGTTCGAGTTTCCTTCTAATTCATTTGATCCTGCGCGGCTGTCACGCTGCTGCGACCTCCCTGGTCCATCGGAACTCGGTGCGGTCAACCCAGATACGGTGCATGATCACGGCCAGCCGACGCGCCAGCGCCACGATCGCCTTTTTCATCCCGCGATGCTTGGCGATCTTCATCGCCCAGGCCTTGAGCCAGGACCATTTCGTCGAAACTACCAACATGGTCTGGGCCGCCTCATAGAGCATCGCCCGCATCATCTCGTCTCCGCACCGTGATATGCCGCCTGGGCGATCGCTCTCGCCGGACTGGTGCCGGGAGGGTGTCAATCCGAACGCAGCCCCGACCGACTTGGAGTTCCGAAAGCGAGCGGGCACGTCGACGGTGGCGCGATAGGTCAGCGCCACCACCGGACCGACACCTGGGACCGTCATCAGGCGCCGGCACACGTCATCGTCACGCACGGTCGCCAACAAGCGGCGGTGCAGGATGCCGATCTGCTCACGAAGTACCCGCCGGACAACAAGCAGCGGTTCGACCAGAAGATCCAAGTCGGGAAGATTCTCGACAAGCTCCCTGATGCGCGCCTCGAACTTCACTGTCCCCACCATGCCCACCTTGAGACCAAAGTTACGCAAAGTACCGCGCAGGTCGTTGTCAATGGCAATGGCCTTCGACTGCAGCAGCTTGCGGTGGGTCAGCAACATCCGCAGTTTCTGACTGCGGAGCGTCTTTACATGCACCGGGCGATAAAGCCCGACCCGCATCATCTGTGCGATGCCGCGCGCATCGTTGCGGTCCGTCTTGTTGATCTGCGCCTTCAGCACCGCCCTCATCTGCCGCGTTTCAACACAGACCACCGGTAGCTCGGCTTCGGCGAGAGCGCTGAACAGCCATTGCGAGAGCGGTCCAGCCTCCAAGCCAATTCGCTTGAAGTGATAGGCGGGGTTCTTCAGCACCGCCAACAACGCTTCCGGTTCGCTCGCTACCTTCACTTCCCGAACGATCTTGCCCGTGTCATCCACAATGCAGACGCTGGTCTCCTTGACCGATACGTCCAGTCCAGCAAAATGGTCCATGCTGCGCTTCTCCTTCTGATGCTTGAGGCCGTCCACACGGACCTCGTTGAACCATCAGCCTGAAGCGCGGCACCCAAATCTTCAGCTATCCACAAGCGCGCCGGCCGATTACCCCATCTTTACCCCGGTGAGTTCAACCGGTCAGTGCAACACCAGTCGCAGTCTATCGGCTGGGGTTTCGAAGCCCAAGGTTTTTCGCGGGCGTTGGTTGAGCCGCAGGGCGATGGCGTTGAGGTAGGTCTGGGATAAGCG
>JBAUOG010000726.1:0-2438 GCA_049579625.1 Bryobacteraceae bacterium | reverse complement strand
CGAAGATCTCCAGGCCTTCCAGTGTGGCGTGACGGCCAAGAAGCTCCAGCTACTCGGTCCTGGTCCGAGCTTCCCCGACCTTAGCCTCCAGCGAGTTTTGGCGCTTTCGAAGAATCTGGCGGAAAGTTATAGAGTCCTTGTGGCCGGTTCTCGCCAGCCGCGTTCCAGACTTTCTCAAAGAATGTTAGAAGCGCTGCCTGGTAGCTTCTTTCTTCACCTGTCACAACTGATCGGCTCTCTACTTCGTTGCCATAAAAAGGCCCGAACTGCCGGTAGCCGCCTCTGCGATCGTATGGCGTAATGAACACCTGTTGAATGCCGCTCATTCCACAAACCAGTTGCCAGGGCCCCCCGAATCCGAGATGCTCGGTGCTGAATCGCAAAAACGCAGGGATGGCTGTTGCATAGCGTTGCTCGAAGCTCAGGTAGGGGATGAACGGGCACTTTAGCTTAAGCCCAAGAGCATGTTCCACAGTGGCTTTGGTCTCTAATGGCAGAGTCTCGATGCTCCAGATCTCGCCATTCCGGAACAATTGAGTCGAGGCGTGGATCTTCGCAGGCCCACTTTTTGGGTGAGATCCTGGATGCCACTTGATAACGCCAAATCGGTTCTGCACCGTCAACGCAAGGCCGTGAATATTACCGAGCAGAGGCGCTGACAAAATCTCCTTTTCCAAGTCGCTGATCGCCAAATTACCTGAGAGTGCCTCTGTCGGAATCAGACGTAAGTAAATCAACCTGGAGTCTTCGTACGAGTATTCCAGCCTTTCTTGGTATTGCTCCTCGCCCCATTCGGCGATGAACTCGCCCTTGTCAAAATAGGCAGCCTTGCAATATGTTGCGGAGGTTTCCGGAAACGGTGGGCGCGCCGTTTTCTTGGCTTGTATCAGTAGGGGTCGGAGGGCATTTAGAAACTTGCTTTTCAATAGGCCTTCTTCTGCCTTAATTGCTGACTTGGCAGCTTCGGGTGCGAGATTGAACGTGATCGCTCCGCCCTTGTGTCGCAGATCGAAGGGTACATCCGGGTGCGAGCCGTAATGCTGATTGAAAACAAGCACGACTTTGCTATCCGTCAGACTCTTTAGTGCATAACCCAGCTCGATTCCGACGTTGGAATTGATTAGTTTCTTGTTTGGAACGCCTTCCTGAACCGTGCCGAAGACCTGACCTACACAGGTGATATCGGCGATAAACACGGCTGAGGCGTCGATTTTGTTTATGATGGTGTCCACAAGATTGGGACTGCCCGTGGTTCCCTTGATATCGTGATCGATGTGTAGCCCCTCAACATCCTCTCGTTCAGATGGCTCCTGAACTTCCGGATCTTGTTTCAGCTCTTTCAATACTTCATCGAGGACTTCCCGGACGAAGTAGCGACCGGTCTTGCCCGGCGTATCAGACTGCCATGACCAAAAAATCTTCATATTCGCCTCCATTCTGCCACCAGCTTGACCATTCAATGGGGGGAATCGGGACGGACGGGCGTTTAGTCCAAGGGCATACCAGCGAAATAGAGGGGCGCTGGCGTCGCAGCAGAAGCAAGACGCGGCCGGCCGGCCGGGCGAACGGCGAGCGTTCTACCGGCGCTGCGTTCGAACCCATCGATGAACGTCTGATCTCCGAGCGGGAGACCGCGCTGTGTTGCTTGGCGGATCGCTTCGAATTCGCGCGCTCCGGCCCAAAGGGCCAAGACGCTTTGCCATCTCGCCCGGCGTCCACTCGCGTTCCCACTCCGTCACGGACAGTAGCTGAGGTGGCGGTCGTAGCCCGCAGTGAATTGCGGCGGATAACCACGAACTTTGCTCGGCCTTGGCGACAAGCTCGTCGCGCACGGGATTCAGTTCGATGTAGCGCAGAACCGTCCAGACGGCGTCGCCGGCGACCGGGCACGAGTAGAAGCGGGGCTGCCAGAGGTGACCACAGCGGGAACCGATGCGGCGATTGAGACGCTGCGAATAGTCGGCCTGGGTCCGTCGCATGGTCCGCGCCAGGGCGGCACGTTGCCGTGGAGTTCCGTGGAGTTCCGGGACAGTCACCGCTTTACCGAAACTCTGGGGGAGTTCCGGGACGGTCACCGCTTTACCGAAACTCTAGGAGTTCCGGAGTGCAAAGGAATGGAGTCAGCGCCACATTTCATCCGGTAGGCGGTAGTGTCAAGCAAATTGTGTAAGACAAAACGCCCGTCCGTCCCCAATACTTCATAGAAGCATCGTCCCATCACGAATGCTGTGGCGGCGTAAGATCTGGACCGCCTCATCACGCAGACAAAGGCACGAACACGCGTGCGGAATAGATCTTACCGAATACCGGGAGAACATATGGATAGTCTCCGCAGCTTAGGGCTCTTGTGTCGCCGGCCCGGCGCTCGTCATAATCGATGGGTCCAGCGGGCCAGCGAATCTCTAGCTCGCAGATGCCCAGTCTCTTGACGTTGATCG
>JBAUOG010000725.1:0-1713 GCA_049579625.1 Bryobacteraceae bacterium | reverse complement strand
GCACCGCCCCAAGCGGCTTGGAAACAGCGTCGATAAGCTCGCCCCCTTGGCAGACAATGAGCTCCGTGCTGCCACCCCCCACGTCGATGATCAGCGTGCGCTCCTTTGGCCGCGGCCAGCGAGACTCGACGCCCATCTGGATCAGCCGCGATTCCTCCGGCCCGGAGATGACTTCGACTCCAACGCCCAGGATCGCGCTGGCCCGGGCGATAAACTCCTCCTGGTTTCCGGCATCCCGGACGGCGCTGGTGGCTACGGCGCGCACCCGGTCGACATTGAGCTTCTGGTAGATCGCCGCCATGCGGGCCAAGGTCGCCGAGAGGAAGGTCAGCGCATCCTCACTGATCCGGCCAGTCCGAAAAACGCTTTCGCCCAGGCGCGTTACCTGCCGTTCTTCGGCCAGAACGCGGATCGTTTCCTGGTTAACCTCGGCCGCCATCATGCGAACCGAGTTGCTCCCAATGTCAACCGCAGCGTAGCGAGGCATATCCGTTTATATCAAGCGCCTGGATCAACCTTTATGAACTTTCTATGACACCGCACCTCGAGCCCGCCAGAACGCTGGCGGCACCGCCATTGCGCCACTCGCTGACGATTCGTCGATTCGAGGCTAAGGCGCCCGCTACACTGGAATTTCCTGGCGTTTCTCTGGAAGGTTTGTCAGAGGACACTGTGCTGCAAAGATGAAAACAATCGTCGCAGGGGTCGGCCGGCGCTACGGACGCTGGATGGACAAATGGGAGAACGACCTGTGTTTTCGCGCCACGGATCGCATTGTTCGCCCCTTCGACTATGGGCTGGAGTGGGCCCGGCAATGGCCTTGCTCACGAGACTTCCCCCAGGGTGAGCGCTCCCCCACCGACTACATCATCGAGCTTAGCGACCGCGCCATCGCCAACAGCGAAGAGTTCTTCTCCTACCAGCCGCCGCCCGACTTTCGGCTCTATCATGACTGGCTGGAGTTCACCTCCCCGGTCGCCACGCCCTATCCGGCTAATAATCTGGTTCGCGCCCTTTGGTATCCCGCGAGAAACTACAATCGCAAAGCAGTTGTACTGCTGCCGCATTGGAACGCGCGCCTGCCCCAGCACAATTCGCTGTGCCAGGGATTACAGAAGTTGGGCATCTCCACGCTGCGTCTGAGTCTGCCTTATCACGACTCCCGCATGCCGGCGGAGCTCAACCGCGCCGATTATGCCGTTTCATCGAACATCTGCCGGACCATCGATGCCACCCGCCAGGCGGTCATCGACTCCCGCGCCTGTTTCGATTGGCTGCAGCAGAAGGGCTTCGAACATCTAGGCATCGTCGGGACCAGTCTCGGCTCCTGTTATGCGTTCCTGGCCGCGGCTCACGATTCGCGCATCAAGGTCAACGTCTTTAACCATTGCTCGACCTATTTCGCCGACCCCGTCTGGGAGGGTCTGTCGACACAGCACATTAAGGAAAGCCTGCAGGAATCGACCGATCTGGAGACGCTTCGCAAGCTGTGGATGTGCATCAGCCCGCCCGCCTACACGGAGAAGTTCGCCGCTCAAAAGCAACGCTCCAAATTCATCTACACGCGGTACGACACAACGTTTCCGGTTCATCTGTCACGCAACGTGATTCAGACCGCGCAGGAATGGAATTGGGACCACGAAGTTGCGGTGCTGCCCTGCGGGCACTACACGATGGGAGAGTTCCCGTTCAAGTTTCTGACCGGCTACAACA
>JBAUOG010000724.1:0-10702 GCA_049579625.1 Bryobacteraceae bacterium | reverse complement strand
ACAGGTTTCTACAATCGCAGGAAAGTCGCCGCTCATGTTGTGCCGGACACCGCCTCGTGGTATCTCTTGTGGGCGTATGGATGAGCTTCTTACCTCGATCGCAAGGAAGAAGGCGCGACTCGACAAGCTGCGGCCGCACTCGCCCCAGGCCCTGGCCCAGCTTGAGCACTACTACGACGTCGAACTCACCTACACTTCGAACGCCATCGAAGGCAACACACTGAGCCCAGTCGAAACCACTCTCGTCATCGAAAAAGGAATTACCATCAGCGGCAAGCCACTCAAAGACCATCTTGAGGCGCTCGATCACTACGATGCCATCCGCTATGTCCGCGAGTTTGCCCGGCAATCAGCCCCGCTGACTGAAAGCGACGTTCGCAATCTCCACCGGCTGGTTATGCAACGTTCCGGCCCGGAGATTGCCGGCCGCTATACCGATCTCGCCCGGTATGTGCGCACCGAAACCGGGAGGCACGCCTTTCCATCTCCGGCGGAAATCCCTTCGCTCATGGGCGATTTTGGCAATTGGCTCGGACCCGCCCCGGCCGGGCCTGAGACGGCCTTCACGGCGCATCTTCGCTTGGTCGATATCCATCCTTTTAACGATGGCAATGGGCGCACCGCGCGGCTCCTCATGAACCTGCTCTTGATTCGCGGCGGCTATCCTCCCATTGCTGTGCGGCCGGAAGATCGCCTGGACTATATCCGCAGCCTGCAGCATGCGCAGGCCGGGGAGGGGACAGAGGCCTTCCGCCGCCTTCTCTATCAACGCCTGGGCGCGACGCTGGATGAGTACCTGGCTCTCTTCGAGGAAGGGCGGTCGGCTGAGCAAACCCAAAAGTGACATAATTATGGCATGAGCGTCCGAACCACGATCGATATTCCAGACCATCTTCACGCCGCGCTCCGGAAACGTGCAGCTGCCGAACGAACTTCAATTCGGTCCTTAATTACTGGCGCGATCGAGAGCCAGTTACGGCTGCGGCCATCGCGTCGCGTGACGGGGCCACTGGTGGGAAAGAAAGGTAAGCCCGCAGCCGGCAGCCCGGGCACGGAGAATCCGTACGACGTCCTATTTGCCTGATCTCAATGTGTGGCTTGCCTTGAGTTGGGCGAATCACAGGCACTCCGATGCTGCGTGGGCTTGGTTTTCACGGCAGGAAGATGCTCCTTTTTTCTTTTGCCGGTTCACGCAGTTTGGGCTACTGAGGCTACTGACAACGTCCGCAATTATGGGCAATGACGTACGAACCATCAGCCAAGCTTGGGCGGTCTACGATCGATGGCTAGAGGATTCGAGAATCGGACTCCGGCTGGAGTCCTTTGAACTCGAGGCGGCTTTCCGTAAGTCAACCCATGCGGTCTCACGGCTTTCGTCTCCGAAAGCGCTTGGGGATTGTTATCTGCTTGCGGCTAGCCTAGTTGCAGATGCCACGCTCGTGACCTTTGACCGGGGACTGGCAGCCTCAGGGCGGAAAGCTCGGCAACGGCTAGTACTGCTGGAAGTGGCCGAAGATTGAGTTTGCGGCGGACAGCCGCCGCGGGTCCGGACTTATCCCGCCGTTACGCCGCTGAACGCCGGTCCATCCCCGCGAGTCTCCACGTCCGTACGATCACTCCCCCAGCCACCATCGCGATTGAGAATGCGAACTGATGCAGCATTGGCCACAGCGTCCAACCATGCTCATACCGGATTAACGTCAGTAAAGCTCCGATTACACCCAGCGCACTCCTGATGAAACCGAGCGCAATAGTGGCAGTCATCTCCCTGCCTTTGGCCACCACGGCCACGATGCCGCCCACGATAAGGTGGAGAACCACAAGTCCGATTACGATGCCATCGCCTATCCAGAACTTGTAAACGGTGAAGTGATGATCGTAAACCTGATATCTGTCAAGGACCGCGAAGATCGCCTGCTCGGGCCACCGGAAAGCGAATTTCGCAAGTAAGAACCCTCCCACCACGGCGGTGACGGTCGACCACGGAGCGGCACTGAGTCCGCCGCAGGCGAGCTGTGCGCTGGTTCTCACACTCTGTCGCCAGTACCAACTTCGGGCGCAACCGACTCCCGATTTCGACGCGAGCTGAAAGAATTCTTCCAGCAGGTCCCCGAGGATCGCCTCCGCCTGTTCGGCCGGTGCGAATAGAGTAACCAGCCAGACCGCCAGGCGCGGCGGCTGAACGAAATCTGCTTGAGGAATCATGAGTAGCTCCCAATCAGGTCGAGGCCTTCAGTCATACTGCGGAGCGCTCGTTGCGCCCGGTTCACAGCCGCTACTCCCTTCGCCGTAACGCGGAAGAAGCGTTTCGATCGTCCACCGCGTTCCGGCGTCGGGTCGCCCCGGCGCGATTTCACATATCCCTTCAACTCCAGACGCTCTAGTGTGGCGTAGACCGCACCGATGGACACCTCGCGGCGAATGCGAAGTTGGATCTCCTGACGCACGGTGACGCCATACGCCCGATCGTCCAGCCGCAACAGTGCCAGCACAATGATGTGCTCGAATTCGCCGAGATAATCGCGGCCGAACATTATGTATACATTATAGAAGAAATTCGATTCAAGAAATGTGGGCGTTGACTGAGGATCATGGCTGCTGGCGGTTCGGTTGGATTTATCTCAACTCCGCCAACGCCCATCAGGGCGTCGCCGGCTTCGCGCCAGTGTTCTTCGCGAAGTCAAGCAGCGGCCCGATTCCCCGCAGCGGCCCCGAATGTGCAAACTCCATGAATTGAATGTTCCCGGCCTGTGGCTCCAACTTCTCCGCCAGCTTCGTCAGCGATTCATGATTCTGTTCAACGTCGTTGCTTGCGAACCGTTTCGCCGGCAACAGGCTTCCGTCTTTACTGGCATCGGCGCTATCGCCCAAGTAAAGGGTCCCCGCAGCCAGGTAAGCCGCGCTTCCATCCGTGTGCCCCGGTACCAGGTACGCCGTCACCACGACATTACCAATTGGAAAGGAGTCTCCGTCTTGCAGGTACCGGGCGACGTGGATTCCGGAGTTCTTCTTTCCCATCAGGAATCCGACCGGAGAGCGTAGGGCAGTTCGGCCCTCCAGGACGGACTGCTCCGCAGCCATCGCAAAGACTTCCGCATTCGGGAACGCACCACATCCTCCGAAGTGATCCGGGTGCCCGTGCGTCAGCAGGATCGCTCTCACCGCTTCCCTCTCAAGCCCCATCCGTTTCAGTCCTGCCAGAATGGCCGTTGCCTTGGGATTGTTCCCGCAGTCAACCAGAATGACTTGGCCGTTACCGGCTGGAATCACCCCCACCGAAACGATGCCGTCCTTCAGCTGAACCGCTCCACCGGAGAGCGGCTGATCGTCCTTCAGTGGAATGGCGCGCGCGAACGAATAGAAGATGAGTCCGAAGACTGACGCCACCACGGCCACAGCCACGATCAAGATGTTTCGTAGAATCTTCACGCGTCCCCCCTGCAACTTCAGGGTATCCATTTCGGCATGTATTTCGTTGCCCTCGACCTCCGCGAAAGCCCTCACCAGCACAGACGCGTAGAATAAGAAGTCCGTGACTCCCGAGCGATACCGACAGCTAAACGCGTTGGCCGACGCGGCGCAGCAGATGGAGCCGGAGCGGCGAGCCACGTTCCTCAACGAGGTGTGCGGTAGCGACCACCAGCTTCGCGAGCAAGTTGAGGCAATGCTCGAAGGGGAGTCGGGCTCTGCCGAGTTCCTGACTAAAACGGTGCTCGAAGAACTTGCTTCCGACATGCTGGCTCGCCCCGCGCAACGCGATCTCTCCGGCAGCCGCATTCGGAACTACGAAGTTATTTCGCGGCTGGGGGCCGGTGGCATTGGCGAGGTCTGGCTCGCAAGAGATCTGAACCTGAACCGCGAAGTCGCCATTAAGCTGCTGTCGCCCAGATTCGCGGGCGATCCGTACCACGTACGCCGCTTTCAGCAGGAGGCCAGGGCCGCGTCCAGCCTGAATCATCCGAACATCATCACTGTTTACGAAATCGGTGAAACCGAGGGCGCGCTCTTCATCGCGGAGGAGCGTGTCGCCGGCGAAACCATCCGCCAGCGGCTCGCGAAAGGGCCGATGGATATTCGCGAAACGCTAAAGATCGGAGTCCAGACCGCCGCTGCTTTGGGCGCGGCTCATGAGGCGGGTGTGGTGCACCGGGACATCAAACCGGAGAACGTGATGCTCCGGCCGGACGGCTTGGTAAAGGTTCTCGATTTCGGCCTCGCAAGGTTCGTCGAGCGGCCCACGGGGACGCAGCACGCAACTCTGGATTCCGCTAGCCTGCCCGGATTCGTGTTGGGCACGGTTCGATACATGTCTCCCGAGCAGGTGCGAGGGCTTCCCGTCGATGGCCGAAGTGATGTCTTCAGTCTGGGTGTCATGCTGTACGAGATGGCCGCGGGCCTGCCGCCCTTCTCGGGGCCGACACCGACCGACACCCTGGCCGCCATCCTGACCAACGAACCCGCGCCCATCTCCCGCCATGCGCGGGGCGTTCCCGCGCAGTTCGAACGCATTGTTCAGCGCTGTCTGGCGAAGGATGCGGCTGCGCGATACAACTCAGTCGACGAGATCAAGGACGAACTACAGCGACTGATTACTCAATTCGCAATGCCGGCTGCGCCGGTCAAGCGCCGCGGCGGCTTCATCGTCGCGGCTGCCTGCGTCGCTTTGGCCGCGTTTGCCTTGGTGTATCTTTTCCTCGACCGGAAACAACCCGCGAACCCTTTCAACGCGATGCAAATCACGCGCGTAGCGACGCGTGCCGAACCGGCAGATGCGGCCCTATCGCATGACGGGAAGCTGCTTGCCTATGTCGTGAATGAACCGTCCGGCCAGAGTATCTGGATCCGGAATACCTCCGGCTCGGACGAGAACGCAGTCCTGCCAGCGGAACCTGTAGAACACTCCGGTCTCATGTTCGCGCCGGACGACGCCTTGCTGTACTATCGCCGGCGGGGCGCCGAGGACACCGGTGAACTCTATCGCGTGCCGGTGAAGGGTGGTGTGGCCGAACGGCTGATCGGCGAGGTCAGCGGTGATGCCGCACTGTCGCCCGACGGGCGGCGCATCGCATTCGTGCGTCTGCGACCTTCGAGTTGGGAGGCGTCTCTCGTGGTGAGCAACGCAGATGGCACCGGGGAATTCACGGTAGCAACCCTGCGCCGGCCTCGTTATTTCGATCAGCATAGCGTGGCTTGGTCGCCGGACGGGCGCTCCATCGCCTGCTTCACCGGCCAGGCGGCGCGTTACTCGCAAGCCGCGTCTCAACTGGTCGAAGTGCGCCTCGGAGACCGCACTCAGCGCGTGATTACAGCGCGGACCTGGATGTGGCCGCGATCCGTTGCGTGGTCCTCCAAAGGGGATGTTCTCATCGTCACCGCAGCCAATCATGGAAACGTCGGCTACCAGTTGTGGACGGTGCTCCACAGCAACGGCGCCGTCACCCGGCTGACCAATGATTTGAACAACTACGATCACGTCGTCCTCGCTAACGATGGAAGAACCCTGGCCACTGTGCAGAGCGAGACGTCAGCCACCATCTGGACCGCGCCAGGAGGCGACGCCGCCCGCGCCGTTCGACTAAGCGCGGTCCCCCTTCATTCCAGGCGCGTCGCACTCGCCTGGACGCCTGATGAGCGGGTCGTATATTCCGACTCCGCCGGTGACTACGGCAATCTGTGGGTCATGGATGCGGACGGTCGCAACCTGCATCGGCTGACCTCGGGTAGGGACGACAAGGAACAGATCGTGGTAAGCCGCGACGGCCGCTACATCGTGTATAGGCAGACCGGCAACATCTGGCGGATCGACGCTGACGGCACCCATCCGCTGCAGTTAACGCGCGGGCCGCTCGATGTGCACCCGGATGTCACCGCGGACGGTCGCTCCGTGATCTATGCCTCGTTCGCAGAGTGGTCGCCGGGCGTCGGAGGCGAGCCCACCCTTTGGAAAGTGCCCATCGACGGAGGGGACGCACTTGAGATCTCGCGGCAGCGCGTCTCCTGGCCCAAAGTCTCACCCGACGGCAAGCAGTTGGGATGCATCTATTTCCCTGGCCGCGACCCGCGATTCTCAACCGCTCGTCTAGCGATGATGGCTCTTGACGGCGTGGGCGCATTCCGTTTTTTCGAATCGTCACCGAGTGATGAAACACCCGTCACCTGGAGTCCTGATGGGAAAGCGCTGGACTACGCTGTCGACGCCAATGGTACCGGCAACATCTGGCGCCAACCATCTAAAGGCGGGCCTCCGACGCCGGTCACGCACTTCGGCGCTGACGAGTTATACACGTTCGCCTGGTCGAGCAAAGGTCGACTCGCATGCGTCCGCGGCACGACCACCCGCAGCGTTGTTCTGATTGAGAACTTCCATTAGCGCTAACGGCGTCGCGCATCAGATTCCGGCAGAGAACCGCGCGCGTAACGCAAGCGGATTCAATTAACCGCTGCCCCGCCGTCCCTTACGTCCCCTCGATCGCGGCTGACGTTCTCAACTGGCTAAACAACCATCCGCGCGCGCGTCTCCACTCGCGATCCACTGTTGCTACGGACACCTTCAACACTTCGGCCGTCTCTTCCACGCTGAGCCCGCCAAAGTACCGCAATTCCACAATGTTGGCCTTGCGTTCGTCCAGTCTGGCCAAGTCGGCCAGCGCGTCGTCGAGTGCAATCAACTCCGCCGCGCGGTCGTCGGATGAAACCAGCGCCTCGTCCAATGCAATGTGATACGCATCCCCACCCCGGCGAAGCCGCTTTCTTCCCCGAGCCATATCGATGAGAATGCTGCGCATGCTCTTCGCCGATACCGCAAAGAAGTGCGCGCGGTTCTGCCAGTTGACGTTCTTCTGATTAACCAGCCGCAAATAGGCCTCGTTGACCAGCGCCGTCGTGTTCAGAGTATGGCCCGGTCCCTCGTGGCCCATGTAGCGGCGCGCAATCCGGTGCAGCTCCGCGTAGATCAGGCGGACCAGCGGATCGAGCGCCGTCCGGTCGCCGTTGCTCCATGCGATGAGCAGTTCTGTTACGTCTTCCGGAGCCTCGGCACTCATGATCGTCGCCTCGAACCGATTTCGACAGTATAGCGGACGGCAGCGCCATTGACCTGTTCACTGAGAGGCGCGCGAAAAGCCCATAATGGTCTTGTCCCGCGCATTGGACAAACAGGGGAGGTCGCCGTGGCTTGGATCAAGTTTGTCATCGCGGTCACGGCCTTTTCGGCTCTGTTCGCACAAGACCCGCGGCAGGTGATCGGGTAGATGGCGGACTGCGCCAATTCGAGCGTCCATTCCCTTTGTGCGAAGCATCCGCTTGCTCGCGGTTGCTCTGAAAACACCCGAAAGTTGAACAACCGCACGCGTCAGAGCCTGTGAAAACTTCAAGGGCAAAAGCCGAGATAAGTCTCGGCTCAGCAGGCTAAAGCCCGCGCCACGTGGACCCCGTTTTCATCATTGCTCGCTGTGCACTCCGGCGCTCATGGCGAGATCTGTGCTGGATAAACTCGCGTCTTCATCTAGTTTGGTTGCCCGCCGGGCCACGGGGACTCCCTGACGGTCGCGGCTTCCGTTCACCCCCGCCACCACCCTTCCCGGTCATTACTCGAGCCGGACGTGCGTGTCCGGCGCGGGTCTGGGATCCCCCACCACAACAGTTGGGTCGATTTGTCCCTTCTCGGACCGAAATTGCGCATTTGAGTTAGGAGGTGATTCGGCCTTGGCAACAAGGCGTTTACGCTCTCAGCGAGCAACGCTCGTGAAATGTCCCTCAGGCGCTTGAAAAGCGCGGCCTTTGGGTAGGATTTCATTGGAATTTGGCGGAATCCTCAAGCGTTTAACGCATTCCAATTCGACGGAGGAAAGAGCATGGCGAATAAAGGTCAAGGTCTGGCAATGGGAGCGGTTGTCGCGGCTGGCCTTCTGCTCCGGCCAGGGGGCACGCCTGTTCCCCCGCCGGTTGAACCTAAGCCTGCCGCGAGCGCGCCGGCTGCTCCGTCCGCGACGCGGGCCGGCCCATGGATCGCATCGTGCAGGTATTGGGCTCCCTATAGGCCGGCCGACGACTCTCAGTCGAAGAAGGTGACTGAGTTTCATAGTGAGGTGGACGCGAAAGGCAGCGGAACCGAGATTCGCATTCATTTGGACGAGACCGATACAGAACCGGACCTGGGATGCGACGGCGACCAGGAAGAGCGATGGGGGTTTCCAAAAGACGCCGGCGGAATCGATGTTACTACGATTATTGCCATTGTTCCGGACCCGGTTCATAGTCATCTGGCGCTCAATTTCGACCGCGCGGTTGATGCCATCCTTCAGGCTGCCACTGACAACGATTACGTGAGCAGCTATTACTGGTTGCCGTGGAGAAACCGACTGGGGATCATGAAGTCAGCCGAGCCTCAGCTTGACGCGGAGCCGGGTCACGATCCCGAACGGGAACGACAACCGGGCCTGATCGTCTTGAAGCACGTCCACGATTCATCAAAAGTCGTCTATCTCTTTCTGGTGGCGGAAACGCCGACGGAGGGAGTAGACGGGCTTCAGCTTCAAAAGGCCTTCGCTTACGAAACGCAATTGGAACCGGCAGTCACCGAACATGGCCGGTTTTCCAGGGGCAGAAACGGTCAGGTGGCAATTATCGGTCCGATGTATTCCGGCTCGGCAGCTTCGCTGGCTGCGGGTATCAAGACCGCGAAAGCGGCGAACCCGGACCTGCCTGACTTCGAGGTATCGGGAGCGACCGGTACCAAGCTGCCGTTCGAGCAGTTGGTCACTTCGACGAACGGGCCTCATATTCACTACCTGTCTTTTGGGGACAATGGGGACTACGAGACAGCGAAGTTATTTGACGATCATGGCGTTTTCCGGGATTCCGGCTACGACCTTAAAAGAGTCGCACTACTCATTGAGGACAACACTGCCTACGGAAGTTGGACAGCCAAAACGCGGACCGGCGCTGACAGGCAAGTATTAGTAATTCGGTTTCCGAGAGAAATCTCGCTACTCCGCAACGCACAGATCGGCGACCAATCCAGCAATGAGGCCGGCGCTTCTGGAGCGATTCCAAGTCCCTATTTGCGGTTCTCGCTAAAGGACTCCAGCGCGCAGGACAGCGTCCCGCAGTTTTCACGGGACAACACGCCCCTTTCGCAAGAGGCGCAGCTCATGACCATCGCGCACCAGCTTCACCGGTATCGAACCCAGTTCATCGCAATCGCCGCATCCAACCCGCTTGACCAAGTCTATCTCGCACAGTTTCTGCATCGAGCTTGCCCCGACGCCAGGTTAATGTTTCTCGGGGGCGATCTGCTGATGGCTCGAGAAATGGATGATGTGCCATTCATAGGCTCCATTACGATTGCTCCGTTTCCGTTGCTCGGACTTGGACCAAGACACGGAGTGCCAACTCGCGCTCAGCCGAGCGATGGCAGCGTGTCATACTTCAACGCGGCGAGCTACACGTTCTGGGACAAAAGCCTCGCGCGAACACCGGCCCTCGACGGCTATCGCAGCCTGGTAAGCAAAGACAATGTTCAGCAACCTTCCCTGTGGGCTACGGCGATTGGAAGTGATGGCTACTACCCTCTGGCCATTCTAAATCCGTGTGCGAGCGATGATCCCAGCATTCTTCCCACGATTGATAGCGGGACCGGGGAACCGAAGCAATGCTCGGCTTCTGACTCATCTTCGAAGATTACCAACTCTGGAAACCTGATTATCTATCCGGCCCGGTTATGGGTTGCCCTAAGCGCACTGGTCTGTCTTCTCTGTGTTGCTCACTTCGTGATGCTCTCCGTCGCTGATTACCGCTCTCCGGTCACACGCGACCTGGCCATTCGAGACAACGATCAGCCTCGCAGACGGTCGATGTACGTCCATGTCGCTACCGCCGCCCTGTTTTCCATGGCCTTCATCGTTTCTTTCCCACTGTGCGCCCTCTCATTTAGCTTCCGGATTAATCCCGGCAGTTGGGTCGGCATCTTCGCCGGTTTGTCCTGTGGGCTCTTAGCCGTGGCGGCAACGTTCTACAAAACGTGGGGGTATGTGGGCTGGGCTCCGCCAGATCCCCTTTTGCCGCGCCTGTCCGGATTACGGGGGAAATATGAGCGCGCACGCGCCAATGTCTATTTTTTCTTTAACCTGCTGGCATGGACCACGCTGGTTTTACTGCCGGCTCTCTGGTGCTACCTCTGCGTGGCGAATTCGGCAACACTGCCACTCCGCGACAGCGCTCATCGGAGTCTCTATCTCGTCGGTCTGTCATTCAGCTACCGCTGTATCCACCCCGATAGTGGCGTTTCTCCAGTTGTTCCGGTCCTTCTACTGCTCTTCAGCTGGTACCTGTGGGGTGTCTTCCAAACGCGCCGTTTGCGGTTTTCCGAAAGTGCAAGACCCCGGCTGCCCGAGAGACTTGAAGATGAAGTGGACGGTCATCTGTTCGTTTCGGACAATGAGCTGAGAGACTGCGGGGGTCCGCAAGACTCCTGCCTTTACAGAAAGATGACATGCCTGCTGATCACGCGACACGCGCTGTGCCGAGTCTGGAGACGTCCGAAACCGAGCTCCGTTCGAGGCACCGACATAGCGGTTGATCTTGTTCTTGTTATTGCTTATGCGGGCTTTCTGTTTGGCTTCTCATTCTTCAATCCCATTACATCTGTCGATCACTTTTTATGGAATACGGGTAAGTATCTAGCAAGCCCCTATGAGTTCCT
>JBAUOG010000723.1:0-6752 GCA_049579625.1 Bryobacteraceae bacterium | reverse complement strand
ATGAAAACGGATGCCGACCTGGGACAGGCACCTGTGTCCCAAGGCGCGCACACATCTCCGTATCGCGTCACCGAAGCCCGTCGCCGCGTGGACACAGCGAGCCTGTCCCCAGATCAACAACACCTGTCTTCAGAGCAACCGCGCGCGTGAGCAAGCGGACCGAAACGGAGCCGCGACCGTGAGGGAGCGAGCGCAAAGCTTCGGAAACTCGATAACGACGGAGCGAAACGTTCCGGGTGTTTTCAGAGTAACCGGTGTTCGCCCATGAGAGGGAGCAAAGACTCCTCTCGCGCCAACTCGGCAGCGTAAAGGAGTGCCGCGTCGATACGTTCCGGCCTAACCGTCGGATAGCTCCGCAAAATCTGATCGCGCGTAGCCGCCTCGGCCAAGTTATCGAGGATCACGGTGACAGGGATCCTGGTTCCGGCGGCGCAGAGTCGGCCCCCACAAACCTTGGAATCGCTGGTTAGATAATCACGCCACGCGGGCATGGGCATCTCCTGTCTCCAATGTATCGAAAGCGAGCACCTGCCAATACATCAGAACGGCAACCGCTCCCTCGTCTTCTTTGGCGCTGCCCTTCGCGGAGCCGTGGCCTTCTTCTTCACCGCTTTCTTAGGAGCTGGCTTCTTGCGGTTAACTCCCAGCGCTCGCTCCAGCACGTCCTCCAGAAGCTTCTTCTCCGCGGGCGTCGTCAGCTTCGTGAACTTATCCGGCCGTTCCGCTATCAACTGCTGCACCCGCGAGAACCACTGGAGGGACTCGGCTGCCGGATGTTCTCCGATCTCGCCCAATAGCTTCAACGTCGCGTCCAAGTCCGGAATCGAGCGATAGCAATTCAGAGCTTCCTTCAGATCGCCTGCCTTCAAATGACACTCTGCCGCCGTGCGAAAGTCGCCCAGACCTTCATGGCAGATGGCCTCCTGCTTTGGCTGACGCTCGGTCAGTTTGTGCAAAGCCTCCAACGCCGGTCGATACAGCTTGTCCTTGATGAGCAGTTGGACGGCACGCTGCTGCACGCGCTGGGTGCGGACCAGCCGGTCCGGTATATCCAAGGCATCGTAAAAAGCCGGCAGTGCGTGGATCAGCAAGGCAGCATTGTGGCCGTTGAAAAGCGCCGCTTCCAATTCCTCGATCCAGATTCTGGATCGGCCCTCCATTTCCACCCGGAGCCACGGTTCAATGTCGCTCTTGTGCCTGGGAAGCGTGTGCATCAACTCAACCAATGCGTGGAGACGATTATCGGGGGTCGCGCGTTGAATTCGCCCGATGACCTCGATCAGCGCGGCCAAGCCGGGACGAAGGGCGCTGATTGCAGCCTTGGAAGCCTCCAGAAACAGATCCGGTCGGCCCAATTCGGAGGCGAGCCGCGTGTTACGAAGACCAAGAACGAAACAGACCTCCGCCAGCGTGAGATGGGCCGCGGACCGCGCGGCCGGGTCGGTGACCGCAGCCAGTGAGCCAAGCCGTCCCAACAGTGTTACTGCCTGTTGCGCGCGCGACCAGGCCATATCCGGCTTCGCTTGTAGAAACTGCCGCGCATCCACCTGGCAACGCTGCACGCGCTCCTCAGCATCCAACTCGTCTTCGTCGAGAGTTTTCAAAACGGCCGCAGGCAAGCAGGTTGAAACACCGCTTTCGCGATCTCCTCCATTGAGAAACGACCTGCTCTGCCGGATGATCTGCTCGGACGGGTTGGTGTCGAGCCAGAACAAGCGTTCCGTCGGCCGGCTGATGGCGACTCGCAGCTGATCGATGGCCAGTCGCTTGCGCAGGCCTTCGATGTCGGAATCGGCTCGCAGGCGGCCCTCGTCGCGAACGATGCGATCCAGGTGACGGCCGGCATCGAGCACACAAACCGAATGAAAGTCGAGTCCTTTCGCTTCGGAGACGGTAAGCACTGAGTGGCGCGCCGCTTCGGGAACGTAGGCGGGAACCGTGTCCTCTAGCGCGATGAGTGCCAGCCCTTCACGCGTCGAAAGCGACAGCAACAGTTCATTCAACTCGGGGCCGGCGACGGCGGTGCAATACAAGATCTGGTCGGTGGCGTCGTCGTCGATTTCCGCGTAACCCGTTCCGCTGGGCCGCTCCTGCTTCTGAAGATGCGAATAGAGGTCCCAGACACGATTAACCATTTCGGCGATGCGGTGCGGGCTGCGCAGATTGGCAGTCAGCTTGTATTCCGCGGGCGAGCCGAGCCGGGTGTGCAACAGATCGCTGAGCCAGCCCCATTCGAAA
This sequence comes from Bryobacteraceae bacterium, assembly GCA_049579625.1. Taxonomy (GTDB): domain Bacteria; phylum Acidobacteriota; class Terriglobia; order Bryobacterales; family Bryobacteraceae; genus CAJCIT01. The sequence continues at coordinate 4,514 of JBAUOG010000723.1, read as the reverse complement.
TCGGTGGGGCGCACCGTCTGCGCTTCGTCGCCGGCCATCAGCAATGGCACGGGCCAGCGTCGCTGACCATTGGCAAGGGAGGCCAGCTCCACAATGAACAAGGCTTCAATCGGCGTCAGATCCTGGCATTCGTCTACCGCGATGCAATCAAAATCAAGTAATCCCGGCCGCGCGCCACCGCCGATGAAGGATCGCAATTTTTCAACCGCACGCCAGGCAAGCGCAAGCTCGGGAAAGTACCGCTCTGCCAGGGTACGCTCGTCGATCCGTTCCAATCGTGCGGCAACGTCCAGCAGCGACGCGCTGGGCGCATCGCCCAGGCTTCTGGTTCGCCGCACGCGGTACGCTTTGTCCGGAACACGCGGACCGGTGCAGGCCGTGAAGCGCCCGATGGCGACCGGCAGCGCATCTCCTATAAGATGCGCATAGAGCTCATCGTAGAGGGCCGTTTGCGTATTGGCCCAGACTCCCAGGCTCCGCGCAAACGGAGCCACATCACGTCCAAAGCGGCGTCGTGCATCCTGCTCCTCGGCGATGGGCGTATCCAGTCCAAGCGCTTGCCGAACCAGGTTTGGGAAAGTAACGACTTGGAACCGTTTATTCGAGGAGCAGTATTTGTCGAAGTACTCACGGGCCAGCGCGGCCAGGTCTCGCGAATAGGTAACATACAGGACCCGCTCTGCCCCCGTCGCATCGGCTGCGTTCCATAGGGCGGTCGTCTTGCCGGAACCTGGGTGACCCTTCAGTAGGCGTACGGGCTGCCGGGCCGCGGAGAAGCGCACTTGCGATTGCGTCCAAGGCAGCGGAGCATACTCTTCGCGCCGGAGATCGCGCACCGTCACGGGCATGTAGTTGGCGTCGAATGATTGCGCGGACAGCAGCGAATGATCGTCATGATGGCGGATGTCGCGCAGGAACACTGCCCCTTCGGGAGCATTCGCAAACTCACCGGACTCCTTCAACGGCTGTGCACCACCGGGAGCCCACCAGGCATAGAAGTGGCTGCCGTGGCCACCGCCGAGCCGGGAGCGGCGCCATCCGCGGTTGACGCCCTGAGTCGGCTTGTAATGCAGGCGGCGCAGGTCAACGGAGAGCCGCTGCATCAGAAACGAAGTTCGCCGGCCGATGGCATCGCGGCTATGCTCGGCGAGCTTCTCCAGGAACTCCTGGTGGCAGAAGAGCGGGTTGGATGGCTTCGAGGTCTCGAAAGTGTCCAGAAGTGCAAGCTGTTCTTTGTTAACCATGGACGAACCTTCCAGGTTAGACCAAGCGGAGGATGGAGAACCGTGCGACCCCCGGACGCCGTGCTTCGGGAACGTCAATCATGCTCGTTCCCTGGCCTAGCCACCCGGGATCGTCTGGGGCGATCTCGGTTCTTGGGAAACAAGAACAAATCTCGCCATCCCAGAACTTTGTGCCCCAAATTACCCTGATCCCGGCCCGCTTCGGAGTACACTAAGAAAAGTGTCTTTGGGTGATAAGTTGGTCGTCGGCCGACTGTTTCCTGGATCGACAACTCAAACTAATGATGCAACGATGGTTTGGCTGCCGGCCGGTCTGTGAAGCGCGTTCCCAATCAGGATGGAAATGGTAAACGAAACGATTTCGGGTGATCTCGCCGCCAAACCAGGCCGCCTAACATCCGTGGCAGAGGGTCCGCCACTCAAAGCGTCCATCCGGGACTACGTCGACCTCACCAAGCCGCGCATCACCTGGCTCATCCTCATGAGCACGGCGATCGGCTACTACTTCGGCCACCAGGGTCCGTTCTTCTATTGGGCCTCCATCATCGCCTTCTTGCACACCATTATTGGAACTGGATTCGTTGCTTCGGGCACCGCCGCGTTGAATCAATGGTACGAGCGCGACGCCGACCTTAAGATGCGCCGCACCCAGATGCGCCCCATCCCTTCCGGCCGCATACGACCGTTCCCTGCCCTGTGTTTTGGAATTGCGCTGGCGATTGTCGGCGCTGTTGAGCTGGGCCTCGGCGTCAACTGGCTGACGTCTGGCCTGTGCGTGCTCACGCTGCTGCTGTATCTCTTCGCTTACACGCCGCTCAAGCAGAAGACGTGGTGGTCGACCACTGTGGGTGCGGTGCCCGGCGCGATGCCGCCACTGATTGGATACGCGGCATCCAGCGGTCGCCTGAACGCAGAAGCGTGGGCGCTTTACGCCATTCTCTTCCTGTGGCAGTTCCCTCACTTCTATGCGATCGCATGGATGTACCGCGAAGACTATTCGCGTGCCGGCATACAGATGTTGCCGGTGGTTGAACCCGATGGGGAGTCGACGGCCCGCCAGATGCTCTGGTTCTGCCTGGCGCTGATTCCCATCAGCCTGCTGCCCAATCTGCTCGGCATGACCGGCACGCTGTATTCGGTTGGCGCGCTGGTGCTGGGCGCCGTCTTCCTGTACGCCACGGTGCGGGTCCAAGGCAATCGGACCGTGCTGCAAGCGCGGCGCGTGCTGTTGGCTTCGGTCATTTATCTGCCCGTGCTCTACGGCCTGATGCTGCTTCCCAGCCGGCTTTAGAAATGCCGCGGGTCGTCTCGTCACTCTTGCTGCTGACAGTTGCCGGGCTGACCTTCTCCTGTTCTGGGCCGCCGCTGCCCGACTATGGCCTGATCCCACAATTCACACTCATCGATTCGAACGGAAAACCATTCGACAGCCAGTCGCTGCATGGCAAAGTCTGGGTGGCCGATTTCATCTATACGAATTGCCCCGGCCCCTGCCCGCGCATGACTTCGCAGATGCATCAAGTGGAGCAGCAGGTAAACGGCTTCGAGGATGTCCGGCTGGTTTCATTCTCAGTGGATCCGGACCGCGATACGCCGGCCGCGTTGACGGCGTTCGCTCATCGCTTCGGTGGCCCGACGGCGCAATGGTATTTCCTGACTGGTTCCCCTGCGACACTGCATCTGCTAGCCAGGAATGTGTTCAAGATCGGCGACCTCATATCGGTGATAGATCACAGCACGAAGTTCATGTTGGTGGACAAGACCGGGCACCTCCGCGGTTACTACTCGAGCTTCGATCAGGAAGGGATACCTGCGCTGTTGGGCGACCTGAAGCGACTCCGGAAAGAAACTGCCTGATGCTTGCCTTACTCGGTGTACACGACCTACCCGCTGTGAACGCGACGCTCAACGCAACGGCGACCGTGCTGTTGCTCATCGCCTACTCGTTCATCCGGCAGCGTAAGATCGAGGCGCATCGCCGCACCATGCTCACGGCGTTCACGGTGTCGTGTGTGTTCCTGGTGTGTTATCTGGTCTACCACTACAACGTCGGCTCGGTGAAGTTCGATAAGCCTGGCTGGGTGCGGACGGTCTATCTGGCGATCCTTTTCACGCACACGGTTCTGGCTGCGACGGTACCTTTCCTCGCGATCATCACACTGCGCCGCGGCTTGAGGCGCGACGATGCCCGCCATCGCAAGATCGCGCGCTGGACTTTCCCGATCTGGCTCTACGTGAGCGTCACGGGCGTGGTGGTGTATGTCCTGCTGTATCAGGTAAGGCCACTTCTGTAAGGCGGACGGCGCCTTCGTACCATGAAGAAGTGCCTCCTCAAAACACCTGGAACACAGAACTCTACGAAGCCAAGCATGAATTTGTCTGGAAGCTGGGACAGGGCGCACTCGATCTCTTAAACCCGCAACCGGGCGAACGGGTTCTGGACCTGGGCTGCGGCACCGGCCATCTCACGACGCGCATCGCTGAATCGGGCGCGCAAGTAGTGGGAGTGGACGCCTCTCCAGACATGATCGGGCAGGCGCGGCAGAACTTTCCCAAGCTTCAGTTCTCACTCCAAGACGCCACGGCACTCACGTATCAGGAAGAGTTTGATGCTGTCTTTTCCAATGCCGCTCTGCACTGGATGCTCGAACCCGACCACGTTGTCGCCGCGGTTTCTCGAGCCTTGCGCCGCGGCGGCCGGTTCGTGGCGGAAATGGGCGGCAAAGGCAATATCAAGCGGATTGTCGACACCATCGAGGCGGTTGTGCGGCGGTATAGCGGCGGACAGCACATACCCAGCCGCAACTACTTCCCGTCTATTCCCGAGTACACGGCCATCCTGGAGGCCCATGGATTCGAAGCGGTCTACGCCCGTCTCTTCGACCGGCCGACCCCGCTCGAAGAAGAGGCAGGCATGGAGAACTGGATTCATCAATTCAAGTGGTATTACTTCGAAGCGTTGCCGCCGGCCGAGCAGCAGCGGGCGCTCACTGAGGTGATTGAGCAACTCCGCCCACATCTATACAGCGATGCGGGATGGTTCGCGGACTACCGCCGCCTGCAGTTCCTGGCCGTGAAACGATAGAAGCTGAAGCCTCATCGCGCGGGCTGCCGAGAGAGCATCCACAGGCTGAAGACGGTGATGAAAATGGCCGTCTTCCCTTGCGCCCTCAAATGTCTGGACTCCGCAACTCATTGCAAGCGAACACAAACGCTTCCGAGCCGTGACCGTAAGGGAGCGGTTTTTGGCCCTTTCATCAACGTCTGAAG
>JBAUOG010000722.1:0-1590 GCA_049579625.1 Bryobacteraceae bacterium | reverse complement strand
GTCCATGGTATTCAGGTTTTGTGCGATTGATGACAGCTCTCGACAACAATGGGAACCCGATACGCAATAAGCTCTCGTTTGAACAAAAACTGCACTTTTCGAGAAAACGCTAACAATTGATATCCAGTAAAAAAGGCTCCCCCATCATGCTGCAGTTGCAAAACACACTGCACGATGGGAGAGCCAAGGATGGCGAAACCAGAACGACGTTGGGAGTCCCCGAAGGAATGGACGGAATGGGCCGAATGGTTGGCGGCTGGACTGCACGCCCGGAATCGCTGGCGGTTGCCAGTGTTGATGGGCGGGATGTTGTTTGCGTTCGGGCGTCGCACCGTCACGACGTGGCTGCGGGCCGCAGGCATCAGCACCGACTATGCCGACTATTATTACTTCCTCGCCACTCTGGGACGCAAGAGCGAATCGGTGGCGTGGCGGCTGTTGGCGCTGGTGCTGCGGATCTTGCCCCTGCCCGACCGGCTGCTGGCGGTGATCGACGACTCCCCGACCAAGCGTTACGGCCCGAAGGTCGAAGGCGCCGGCATCCATCACAATCCGACTCCCGGCCCTGCCGATCAGCCGTATCTGTACGGTCACATTTGGGTCACGCTGTCGCTGGCCGTGAGGCATCCGTCGTGGGGCGCGATCGCCTTGCCACTGCGCGCGTTCCTCTATGTCCGCGAGAAGACGCTCACGAAGATTCCCCGCCAGCGCGGTTGGACGTTCGCCACCAAACTGATCCTCGCGGCGCGGCTGGTGGAATGGATCGCCCCGATCGTCAAACGAGCGGGAAAAACGCTGTGGATCGTGGTCGATGGCGGCTACACCAAAGCGCCCTTCTTGAAGCGCGCTGCGGCGGCCGGCGTAACCGTCGTCGGTCGGTTGCGCAAAGACGCAGCCCTCCGCGATGTGCCTCCAAAGCTCCGGCGTGGCCAGTCTCGGGGACGCGGACGTCCACGCAAGTACGGCAAGAACAAAATCAGCCTGGTCAAGCGGGCTGGCCACAAGCACGGCTGGCAAGAACTCACCTGAACAATCTACGGGCAATCGGTCACCAAGACGTGCAAAACGTTTCTGGCGACCTATCGCCCGGCCGGAGGCGTGATTCGCGTGGTGTTGATTCGGGAGGAGCACGGTTGGTTCGCTCTGTTCTGCACCGACGCCGGCGCCAGCATGCAGGAGATTCTCGAAGCGTTTGCCGATCGAGCGACGATCGAACAGGACTTTCACGATGTGAAGGAAGTGTGGGGAGCGGGACAGCAGCAAGTGCGCAACATCTGGACGAACGTGGCGGTCTATCAATTGAATCTGTGGATGCATACGTTGGTGGAACTGTGGGCCTGGAACCGCACGCATGAGGAACTCTGCAATCGCAACGACTCGCCGTGGGACGACTCCGAACGCCGCCCTTCCCACGCGAACCGCCGCAAAGCCCTACGTCAACAGATCATCGAAACCGAATTATCGGCAATCACGATCAACTGGCGGCTGCCACGAAAAATCCTCGACCTAACTCGACGCCTCATGGCCCAGGTCGCTTAACCCAACTCAAGTTCTCGAAAAGTGCAGTGATTTAGCCAGGCTGAGTTACTG
>JBAUOG010000721.1:0-3904 GCA_049579625.1 Bryobacteraceae bacterium | reverse complement strand
TGATGACTTCGGTGCGGTCCATGGATGCCGCAAGCATGAGCGGCGTGGCCTGGCTCTCTTCATCCATTGCGTCCACTTGGGCGCCTCGGTCGAGCAGCAACTCCACCACGTCAGCGTGTCCGCCGAGCGCAGCATCATGCAGTGGAGTGCCTCCTGTTTTGTTCCGCGCATCCACTTTGCCGCCGTGGTCCAACAAGAGTTGAACCATCTTCAGCTGGCCCTTGAGGGCTGCGTCGTGCAAATAGGTGGAGCCGGACTCGGTGGGCCGGTTCGCGTCGAACCCGTTCTCCAAAAGAATCTGGGCAATCTCGGTCTGTCCACGCAGCGTGGCCGCTTCCATGGCGCTCTCCGCCGCCTTCTGAGAGGCCTGCAATTGCACTCCCGCGTGGAGGAGGTTTTCCACGACACTCGAGTTCTTGTAGGCCAAGGCAAGGTCCAGCGGGGTCTGACCGTATTTGTCTCGCAGGCCGGCGTCAGCTCCGGAAGCCAGTAGCGGATGGATCACCCCGGCCGCGCCTTTCATCGCCGCCTCGTGCAAAACCCCACGCCCGTCCTCGTGCACGCGCTTGAGGTCCGCGTGCTTCTGGATGAGCAACTCCACCGCCTGCGCCTGGTCATGCAGCACAGCTTCATCCAGGGGCGTGTTTCCTCGCTCATCGAGGAAATCCACTTGGGGACTCCTGGCAAGCAAGGCTTGAATAATCCTGGTGTTGCCGCGGGCCGCGGCAAGATGTAAGGCGAATTGGCCGCCTCTATAAGGCGCCAAAGGGTCGGCTCCGGCATTCAAGAGCAGTTCCACAACTTCCGGATTGTTGGTGAGAATGGCGTAATGCAAAGGGGTAGAACCAGCTTCGCTATGCCGGGCGTTCACGTCCGCTCCGCGTGCGATCAGAAATGCGGCAATCTCGGCGTTCCCGCTCCAGGCTGCTTCGTGTAACGGAGTGCTGCCCAAGGCATTGCGTGAATCCACGCTTACCCCGGAATCAATCAGGCGTTTAACGTCGTCCAGGCGCCCGGCGTGAACCGCTTCATGAAGCTTGTCCGCGGGCGTTGGCTCGCTCGGGGGGGCAGTGCTAGTGATTGGCGAGGCCAGCGCGGCAGCCATCATGAGCCAAAGCGCCGCCAGCGTAACCCGCATGCCCATCAGCGTATCATCGGATTCTCAACTGGCTCGCCGGCGTATTGACTTCGCCGAGCCCCGGGCCGAATCGTACTGCAGACAAAGAAAAGGGACGATGCCCGGTCAGGCGATCGCCCCGGTTTCTTGAATTCAGTATGTGTTACTTACGCCGACTTAGGGCTTCCAACGTCGGTCAGGTGGGAATCCAGCATCTTTTGGAAATCGGGCTTGCCGATCGCCCCGACCTTTTGGTCAACCACTTTCCCGCCCTTGAACAGCAGCAAGGTCGGAATGCCGCGGATGCCATAGCGCATGGCCGTCTGCTGGTTGGAGTCTACGTCCAACTTCCCTACCTTTACTTTCCCGTTATAGTCCTTCGCCACCTGGTCCACCGTCGAACTCATCATGCGGCAGGGTCCGCACCACTCGGCCCAGAAGTCAACCAGTACCGGCACTTCGGAGTTCAAAACGTCTTTATCAAAAGTCTGGTCAGTAAAGGTCAGCGTGTTGTCGCCTGCCATATTCCTATCTCTCTTTCCTGTTGATTGATGTCATAAGACACGATTTTGATTCACGGAAGTTGATTTCCGATCATGGCTAGCCCCTTGGAAACCATAGGAAACAATGGCTCTTGTTCCCATCGTCCCATCCCCGCGCACCCCGCCGGCTTCGCGCCTTAGGCGACCGTCATCAACCGGCGGTACAACTCAATATACTCCTTCGCAGATTTGCCCCAGGAGAAGTCTCGCAGCATGGCCGCCTCTGTCATTCTCTCCCACCTGGGCGTCCCGTAAACGCTCAGGGCGAACCGGACACACCAGAGGAGTTCGTGCCCCGCGAATCCCCAGAACTTGAAGCCCGTGTCGTCGTCGACGGTGTCCTCCAGGCCACCGGTGGCTCGAACCACCGGCAAAGTCCCGTAGCGCAGGCTGTAAATCTGGTTCAGCCCGCAAGGCTCGTAGCGGCTGGGCATCAGGAACAAATCGCAACCGGCCTCAATCCGGTGGGCGAGCCCGTCGTCGTATCCAATTCTGGTTGCTATCTTCTCCGGATACGTCGAGGCGTACCATCGGAAGAAATTCTCGGTATCGTGGTCGCCGCTTCCGAGCACCACGAAACCAAGGTCCTCAGCCGCCAGTTCGTGGGCTACTTGCGCAATGAGGTCAAATCCTTTCTGGGCGGCGAATCGCGAGACAATGCCGATGACGGGACGCGTCTCCAGCCGTGACGGAAGTCCGGACTCTTCCAGGAGCGTCTGTTTGCACTCCAGTTTGCCCTCGGGATGCATTACGTCATATTGCTTCGGGATCTTGGGGTCCGTGGCGGGGTCCCAGTGGTCGTAGTCAACCCCGTTTACGATCCCGAACAGGGAGTCGCGCCGTGCCCGCAGCAAGCCGTCGAGTCCGAAACCAAACTCCGGGGTCTGGATTTCCCTGGCGTAGGTCTTACTTACGGTCGTGAGGTAGTGACTGAATACCAGGCCCGCCTTCAGGAGATTGAGTTCGCCGTAGTACTCGAGTAAATCGGGTCGAAACAGCCGTTCCGGCAAGCCCAAGTCGTTCCAGGCGCCTCGCCAGTAGCGGCCCTGATAGCCCAGGTTGTGAATGGTGAAGACGGTCTTGATGCCCACATAGGCCGGATGCCCGGCGTAAACGTCGCGGAGCAAGACAGGCAAAAGGCCAGCTTGCCAGTCGTGGCCATGCACGATGTCGGGCTTGAACAGGTCGCGTACGACGCCCAACGCAGCTTGGCACAACGCAGCAAACCGGATGTGATTGTCGGCGTATTCCCTCCCCCACTCATCGTAAATGCTGTCGCGATCATAGAGCTCCGGGATTTGGACAAAGAGGTACCGGACACCGCTCTCAATCTGCTCCAGAATGTGGGCTCTGAAACTGTGTGCGCCCACCGAAATACGCATGTTTTCGTAGACCACGCTGGCATTTCGCACGACGGCCTTCTTGTACAACGGGAGCACTACCGCCACTTCTTCGCCTGCCTGGATTAGTGCTTTGGGTAACGAACCAAGAACATCGGCCAAGCCGCCGGTCTTTACGAAAGGAGCCGCTTCCGAAGCGACCATCAGGATTCTTGCCACGCCACATTGTATCCGCGCTTCGGGCTGGTTGTGGCAGAAATATTGTTACAGCGTCGTTGCCCAGGCGGGAAAGGCCTGATTGTCGACGAACGCACGCGGTCGAGTAAGTTAGACTGAGGTTTAGTCTTTTGGTCCCATAGGGTTGCACTTGAGTCTTCGCCCCGCCGTTCTTTTCTTTTCCATGGTGACCCAGCTCCTGGCTTTCGGCGTCGCCTCGCCACCGGCACAGGATGCGGGAGAAAACCAATTCGACGCAAACATCACACTGTTCTCAGTGATGGCAGCGATCAATGCGGCGGGCTTTGATGCAGGCATCAACGCGCCTATCAACGCCCACTTTCAAGTCCGGGATCAGATTCGCGCTGAACTGGCAAAACGCACGATTCCCTGCCTGTCAGAGTTGAGGGCTTTTTACTCGCAGCACAAGAAGCCCACCGAAACCGCCGACCTCAGCCAATACATCTCATTCGCGCTGTTGGCCGACGGGCCGCCCGATTTTCCGATTCACTCGGTGGATCTGCCGGAGGATGTCGCGGCATTGCGCGGATTCGGCGAGTTACTGACGCGCTTCTATAAGGAAGCGAATCTGGCTGAACTATGGAATCGGTCGCAGCCGGCGTACAACAAGGCCTTGGGCGAGTTTCAGCCGCCTATTCTCAGCGCGGTACTGGAGGCCAACGCATACG